>JAFGGD010000020.1 GCA_016930695.1 Candidatus Eisenbacteria bacterium | reverse complement strand
TCGGCGAGCGAGAAGAGGGAGGATGCGGAAGCATCCGGACCGTGCCCCGAAGGGAGACCGGTGGGGGAAGGAAAGGCACCCTCACCCTAACCCTGCATGGAGAAACGAATCAGAGTGGGTCCAATAACCTTTCGATGACCGGACGGACGGCCCGCATCGCCGCCGCCCGATGGCTGATCCGGTTCTTCTCTTCCGGGCCGATCTCGCCGAAGGTGCGCCGGAGCGGGGGAAAGTAAAACACCGGATCGTAACCGAACCCTCCCTCCCCCCGATCGGCTCGGAGGATCGATCCATCCACGCGCCCCTCGGCGGTCCCCACGACTCCCTCCGGCGTCGCGACGGCGGCGACGCAGAGGAAATAGGCGCCTCGCTCATCGTCGGGCACACTCCTCATCTCGTGGATCAGCTTGCGGCGGTTCTCCTCGTAGGAGGCGTCCTCGCCGGCGTAACGGGAGGAGAAAACGCCCGGCGCGCCGCCGAGGGCGGGCACGAAGAGACCCGTGTCGTCGGCGAGGGCCGCCTTCCCGGACCGTTGAGCCAGCACAAGCGCTTTCTTCTCCGCGTTCCCCTTCAGCGTGTCGCGGTCCTCGTCCACCTCGGGGAGGCCGGGAAATTCGTCGACGGTTCGAAGACGGAGCGGAAGCCCGCGCAGGATCGAACGGATCTCCTCCACCTTGTCCCGGTTGCGCGTCGCCAGGAGCAGATCGATCAAACCTCCTCCTCCCCGAGCTCTTCCCTCTGAATCGCGGTGATTCTCTCCACGCCGATCTTCGCGATGCCAAGCATTTTCTGAAGCGTGGCCTCGCTGAAGGGATCCCCTTCAGCGGCCCCCTGCACCTCCACGAAACGGCCGGAGCCGGTCATCACCACGTTCATGTCCACCTCGGCGGCGAAATCCTCCTCGTAGTCGAGATCCAAAACCGCCTCGCCGCCGACCACGCCGACGCTCACCGCCGCCACCGAGTCGCGCAGCGGACGGGCGCCGAGCACTCCTTGCCGCCGGAGAAGGCGGAGCGCATCCACGGTCGCCAGAAAGGCGCCGTTGATCGCCGCCGTCCGCGTCCCTCCGTCGGCCTGGATCACGTCGCAGTCGAGCAGGATCGTCCGCGGTCCGAGATTATCCAAATCGACCACCGACCGGATGGACCGGCCGATCAGGCGCTGGATTTCATGGGTCCGCCCCTTTACCCCTCTGCTCCCCACCTCGCGCCGGATCCGCGTGTTCGACGAGCGCGGGAGCATGCCGTACTCGGCGGTGATCCACCCGCCCCCCGATTCGCGCCGGAAGGGAGGGACGCGTTCTTCCACGGTGGCGGTGCAGATCACCCGGGTGTTTCCCGTTTCGATCAACACGCTCCCTTCGCCGTAGAGAAGATAATTTCTTTTGATCGTAATCTTTCGCAGCTCATCCGCCGCCCGACCATCCGGCCGACCGCTCATGCTATACCTCCTCGAGAACCTCGAGATCGATCTTTTCCACGGAGCCGATCGGGCCGCCGAGAAAGAGCTCCGCCGATTCCCGGAAACGGTGGGGAACGTCGCTCACCGCGAAACGGGCCGATGGGATGGACGCCCCCTTCGGCGTCGGGTCGGGGAGGGTTTCCCGGAGCATCCGAGCGGTCTCCCGGGCGGCGTCCACGATGCGGACGTTCTCGCCGGCGACCCGGCTGATCGTCTCCTTCAAGACCGGGAAATGGGTGCAGCCGAGAATCAGCGTATCCATCGACGTACGGAGAAGCGGCGCCAGATATTCCTCCACCACCCGGGTCGTCACCGGATGATCGGTCCACCCCTCTTCCGCGAGGGAGACCAGGAGCTGGCTCGGCGCGGAGACCACGCGGATCTCCGGCTCCAGGGCGTGAAGCGCCTCGTCGTAAGCGCCGCTCGCCACCGTTCCGCGCGTGCCGATCACGCCGACCACGCCGCTTCGGGTGGTGCGGGCCGCCGCGCGCGCCCCCGGCTCGATCACACCGATCACCGGAACCGGGCTCTCGTCGCGCAGGGTCGTCAGGGCGACGGAAGAGGCGGTGTTGCAGGCGACCACGATGGAACGGACCCCCCGGGAAAGGAGGAATCGCGCGTTCTGCCGGCAGAAACGGATCACCGTCTCCTTCGATTTCGGTCCATAGGGAAGGCGCGCCGTGTCGCCGAAGAAGAGAACCGGTTCGTTCGGCAGGAGACGGAAAATTTCCCGCACCACGGTGAGCCCGCCGATCCCCGAATCGAAAACGCCGATGGGGCGCGTGTTCACCGCCATGCCGCCACCTCGAAGGGGTGGGAAAGCTCCACGTGCCCTTTCAACGTGGCGGCGCGCTCGCCGTCCACGAGAAGGGTCAGGCGGAGCACCTCCGGGAAGGAATCGCCCAGCGTACGGACCAGCCCTCCGATCGCCAACAGTTCCGATGAGCAGCCCCACGCCCAATCCGCGAGAGAGGCGCCGTCCAGATCGACGTAGAGCCCCCCCAGATCGTCGAAGTAAACCCCTCGAACGCGGGTCTCCGAAGGAAGGACCGGGCGGGCGTTCGGCGCGAGGGGCCCGCGGGCCAGCTCTTCCACCAGGCGGCGGACGATCGCCTCGCGCTCGGCGCTCTCCAGAAGGACCTCACGGCGCTCCGTGACGGGACGCGAACCGTCGGCGGAGGCGAAGGAGAGGACCGCCGTCCGGGAGAGGATCCCCTCCTCATCGACCGGAAAAATGGGGGTCTCCGTTTCGATTCGCCGCGGTCCGCCGCGACCGAAGACGAGCCAGCCGCCTACGCCGAAAACAACGAGCACGACGAGCACCCAGGGCCAGAGCGGCGTCCCTTGAGAACGTCCTTCCTTCTCCATCACCCGACCACTCCTATGAGGATTCCCGGAGGAAACGGACGATGGCGTCGGCGAGAACCGCCGCAAGACGCTCCCGTCCCTCCTCGCCCGCGAGCGCGCGCCTGTCCGTCTCCGATGTGCCGAAGCCGACCTCCACGAGCAGCGCGGGGAGATCCGCGCCGCGGAGCACCGCCAGGGGCGCCTCATTCGATCCGAGAGCCCGGAAAGAGCCGGATCGAGCGACCTCGGCGAGAACGGTCCGCGCCGCCCTCTCGCTCTCCTCCCGATGCGCCCCCTGCACCGCGTCCCAAGGAACGAACCGGACCTCTCCACCCGGAAGCGCGCCGAGAGGTTCGTTTTCGTAACGCTCGGCGGTCTCGGCGACCGCGAGCCGCACCCGCTCCGCCGCCCCCGGACCACCGGAGAGGCGGTACACTTCCACGCCGGATCGCCCCGGCGCCGCCGACCCGTTGAGGTGGAGGCTGATGAAAAGATCGGCCGACGCGCCGTTGGCGATTTCCGTTCGGCGGATCAGGGGCGGATCCTCGTCCGTTTCCCGCGTGAGCGTGACCTCCACGCCCCTCCCGCCGGTGAGCTTGTCCCGTATCCGCTTCGCCAAATCGAGCGTCAGTTCCTTCTCCACGAGACCGCCCGAGCAGACCTGACCCGGATCGCCTCCGCCGTGCCCCGGATCGATCACGACACGGGGGAGGCCGCGGCGTTCCCTGCCGGTCGGCCGCGTCAACACCGCCACCGCCTCCGAGGCTCCGGTGTTCTCCTCATTCATCTCCGCGGGCGAGAGGCGGATCACGACCCCTTCCGGCCGCGACCGGCGCGCGACCCGCCAATCCCGCAGCCGTTCACCGGGAATCAGGTTCAGCGTCGCCGTGTCCCGGCGGACCTCCCAAAACCACGCTTCGATGAGGCCGTCCGCCGGGGGATCGGGAAGCGAGTCGCCGGGAAGTCCGGTTTCGGCGAACCGAACGCGGATCGTGTCCCCCGGCCCGCCGTCGGCGCGGAAGTCCGGCGCTCCGAGTGTCCACACGGTCAGTTCCCGGCCGTTCCCCAGAGGCCGGATCTCCGTGTAGAGGATCAGCCTCGCCGCCGAGCCGATGCAGAGCGTTCTCTCCTCCGGGTTCCAGCGGACCGGGAAGGGGGCGAGCGGGGCGAGGATCTCCGTGGCGAGTTCCAGCGGGAGCAGCAGGCGCCCCTCCCGGAAGAGCACCGGCGCGCGCAGATGGATCGCCTCGCCGTCCACCACGACCACCGGGTTGTCGGCGGTCAGCTTCACCCGGTGCTCGCCGAGCCGCATGGTCATCTTCAGCAGGTCCGGCCGCCAGTGTCGAGTGGCGCCGTAGACCAGTGAGACGTCATCCACGGAGAGATACTCGCCGCCGTCCGCGACCAGCACCGGCGAGCGCCCCTCCCGGCCGTCCGGATGGAGGACGCGCACCGGTTCCGCCGCGTCCGTCCCCGCCGCGACGGCGAGAAACAATCCGAAAAGGGCGGCGATCGATTTACGCATGAAGATCCCTCTTCCGCGCGCGGTCCATCTCGCGGGCGGCGTCTCGCTCGGCGATGGCGGCTCGCTTGTCGTAGCTCCGCTTTCCCAGGGCGAGCCCGATCTCCACTTTGACCCAGCTCCCGAGAAAATAAAGGCTGAGAGGCACCAGGGTGATTCCCTTGGCCTCCACCTGTCTCCGGAGTTTGCGGATCTCCGAGCGCTTCAGCAGTAGTTTCCGCTTCCGGATCGGTTCGTGGTTGAAGCGTCCCGCCTGCTCGTAGGTGCGGATGTTGGCGCCGACCAGGAAGACTTCGTCGTCCTCGACCCGGGCGTAGCTCTCCTGCAGGCTCGCGTGTTTCCGGCGCAGCGATTTGACCTCCGAGCCGGTCAGAACCAGGCCCGCTTCCACCGTGTCCAGGATCCGGTAGTCGTGGCGCGCCCGCCGGTTGGTGCAGATGATCTCCCGTTCCATCGAAAGGCGCCTGCGGGGATGCCGCCGAAAGAGGGTTGACGAAAAACGCGCGACTCCGCCGAGCCGCGGTTTTTGAACGTATCAGATGAGGAGGGAGCGGAACAAGGGAAAAGCGGCTTTCCCCTTGACCCGAGAGGGGATCCGGCCCTAGACTATCCCGGCGTGCCGAAGTGGCGGAATTGGTAGACGCGCATGATTCAGGGTCATGTGGGCGTATGCCTGTGGGGGTTCGAGTCCCCCCTTCGGCACCACCGGAAACGAGAAAAGACGGGCGGCGGTTCGGATCCGGCGCACCGTCTTTTTTTTAGGAAAAAATACAAACCGGCCTTCCGGAGTCTTTCCCAGTCCCCCCGTATCACACCGGTTCTGACTCCTTGGGCCGGTTTTTTATTCGCAGGACCGCGACGATGTCCGAGCCCTCGCCGATCAATCCCCCCATTGCAAACTTGATGCGACGAAGGTGATCCGGAACAGAGCGCCACGATCCCGCTTTCGAGAGTGAGACCCGGAACCTTTGTTGCATGCACCAGGTCCGTTTCTCCGGGCCCCGTTCCCGACCGGCCGGTCCCCCGGCCGTCACCATCTCGCTCTCGTTCTGGAATCTAAAAAGAGACGGGGCGGTACGCCACTTTTTCGAAGCCCCCGAAAAGGGCGCGGGAGGGCTTCTCCGGCCGAATCAGAGGAAGCGATAAAAGAGAAGGCCGTCGAAGCCGGTGTTCTCGAGGTAATCGAAGAGTGGGCTTTCCACCACCCGGCCGGCGCGGGAGGATGCGTGGAACAGACGGTCGCCGTCCAACAGAATCCCTTCGTGCGCAACGAGATAGCCCTTCGGAACGTTGGCGAGCCTCAAGAAGGCGATTCCGCAGGCGGAGGGGAGGCGCGCCGCGACCGTCCGGTTCATGCGGCGGGCGGGCAGATAGCGTATCGTCACCTCCCTCTCCCAGTCGATGGGGAGAAGACGTCCCCCGGCGGAGTCCCGATTCAGCCGTACCGTGATCCCCTCCAGAAGAGAGTCGGGCGCCGCCCGTGCGGTGATCTCCTCGAAAAAGGGGGATGCGGTGATCCGGTCCAGAGTGAAGTGGTAACGGTTCTCGTAAGAGGGTTGGCCCCCCCGGTAGTGGATCCGGCGAATTGCCCCCTCCGCCTCCTCCAGGGAACCGGCGTGAAGAAGGGCCGCCGAGGTCACGACCAGCACGGTGCAGTCCGTCTCGTCGAGTCGGAAGAGAGGGTCCCGGTCCGGGTCGCGTCCTTCGCCGAGACAGCCGATCCGGTAGGGGGTGTGGATCCGAAGGCGGGCGAGGGCGGCGAGCTTCTCCTCGACTCCGAGGACCGTCCAATGAGGATCCCGAAGGAGCGCGTCGATCCTCTCCGGCGGCGCCTCATAGAGAAGAGGATACCCGGAGGTCCAGCCCAGGCAGAGCCCGAGCAGCGCGGCGGCGATCATCGTCCCCCCCGGGCGGTCCGCAGGGAATCCGCGATCCGCATCTCTCGGGCCGCTTCCTCCGCCTCCCCCCTCTCCTCGAGGAGGCGGGCGAGGTTCCTGTGCGGCGCCTCCAACCCGGGCTCGACTCGCACGGCCTCGCGGAACAGGACGAGGGCTTTCTCCTGCTCCCCGCCGGCGAGAAGAAGAAGGGCGAGATCGTTCCTCAATCCACCGTCGGCGGGGAGCCCCGCGGCGGCCCTCTGCATCTCCCGGATCGCCTCCTCGCGCCGCCCCAGGCGGGCGAGGACCGCCCCCATACGCTTGCGGATCTCCGCCCGGTCCGGAGCGATCTCGAGAGCCGCGGCGTATTCCTCGGCGGCCCTTTCTCCTTGTCCCTGTTCGGCGAAGAGCATCGCCCGGTTCACGTGAAGGGGGAGGTAGCCGTCCCGCCGGGGATCGAAGTCGATCGGCCGGACAAGATGGACGAGGGCGGCCGCGGTCAGGAGCCCCGCGGTCAGAAGCGCCGCCGCGCCGAACCGTCTTTCCCGCCAAGCCCCCACGAAGCGCTCCCCGCCATGCGCCGCGAAGAGGATCAGGAAGGGGACCGCGCCGAGGCGGTAGCGGGAGAAGAGGAAGAAGGCGACCAGCGCCGCGAAGACGACCCCCACGCCGGCGTAGAGCAGGAAAAGCCGCCGGAAACGACGGACCGCGATCGCCATTCCCAGGAGCGCGAAGGGGGCGATCACGCCGAACGTGAAGGGGAGCACCCGAAGCGCGGCGAAGCGCTCCCGCATATAGTAGAAGTTCTCGTTGTCCGGCAGCTCGAGTCGGTTCCAGAACAGAAGCGCCTTCCGCCCCCAGAGCGCGGCCGCCCGCGCCGGTTCTCGCGCCATCCAGCGGAACGCCTCGCCGTACCAGTAGCGGGAGAGCGCCGCCGGCGGGAGTTCCCGGCCGATCCGCCGGAACGCCTCGGCGCGGAAATCCTCCTCCTCCCAGCGCGGGTCGGGCCGGACGAAGGGGAGGTCCGTGTAGGTTCCGCGGGCCGCCGGATTATTTCCGATATAAAAGTTCTGTCCTCCTTGCGAGGTGATCAGTATCCAATCGCCGGAACGGGCGTGGTTCCGGAGGGTCACCGGCGCCACGGCGATCGCGCCGCCGAGGAGCACCAGCGCCCCCCGACGAAGGCTTCCCCGGCCGGCGGAGCGGCCCCACGCCTCACCCGCCGCCGCGGCGGCGAGGAAGAGGAGCGTGTTCTCGCGAAGAAGGGCGCCCCCGCCGAGCGCCACGCCGGCGAGAAGGGCGGAGACGGGACTCCGGAAACGGAGGAGCAGGAAACAGCCGAGCAGGACCAGGAAGAGGGCGGGCCCGCTCTTCATGATCTGCGCCTCGTAAAACGGGAAAGGAGCGTAGAGGGCGGCGACGAGCCCCGCGATCCGGCCGGTGGAGGGGCGGAACAGGCGCCCGCCGATGACGGCCGTCCACACGACGGTGAGCGCGCCGAGCAGCGCCTGGACCGCGCGCGCCGCATCGTAGTCCCGGCCCGCGACGCGGTAAACGGCGGCGAGGAAGTACGGGTAGAGGGGCGCCTGATAATCGGGCCGGCCGCCGGTCGGGTCCTCGCCCCGCAGGATCGCAGCCGCCCGTTCGTCGTAGGCGCGCGGGTCCAGCTCGAGGCGGTCGTTGAATTCGTAGTCCCGTCGATCGGACAGGTAGGCGAGGCGGACCGTCAGCGCGAGAAGGAAGAGGACGAGGAGGATCCAGGCGCTCCGCACGGTCGTGCTTCCCTCCGCGGGATCGGGTCGATGGGGGCGATCCCGGAGACCGCCCGACGGGAGGACCGTATCACGCGCGGCGGCTCTCCGCAAGCAGGCGGCCGAAACGCGGGCGCACCCGGCCGGCCAGGTAGAGGGAGCCGGTGATGAGCACCGGGCGGCCGCGGCTTCCGCGGAGCGCCTCCACCACCGCGCGGCGCGCGTCCGTCACGATCCGCACGCGTCTACCGCCGCCGTCCACCCGTCTCAGGATCCTCTCCAGCTCCGACGCGGGGGCCGCCCGCGGGTGCGCCGATTCGGTAAGGATCACGTCGGACACGGCCGGAAGGAGCCTGCGAAACATGGTGGGGAAGTCCTTCCCCCGGGAGCCGCCGAAGACGAGAACGGGGCGCTCCCCCGGAAAGAGTTCCCGCACGAGTCGCGCCAGCGCCTCCGCCGAATCGCCGTTGTGCGCCCCATCGAGCAGCACCGGCGGGTTCCGGGAGAGGAACTCCCCGCGCCCCGCCCAGATGGAGCACCGCAACGCCTTCCGGACCAGCTCCCGGTCGGGCAGAACGCCGAAGAGGGGGAGCGCCGCGAGAGCGGTGGCGCCGTTCCAAGCCTGGTGCTCGCCGAGAAGGCCGAGGCGGATCCTCTCCGGCGGCGCGCCCCGCTCGACGTAATCGAACCAGGTCCCCCGCCGGTCGACGCCGAGAAAACGCCCCTCGAAGTCCTCGCCGTACAACTGGACGGGACAGCCCGCCGCCTCGGCCCGCTCGCGCAGGAAACGGACCACCCGCGGCCGCTGCTTCCCGATCAGAAGGGGCCTGCCCGGGCGGATCACCCCCGCCTTCTCCCCGGCGATGGCGATCAGGTTCGGTCCCAGGATCCGCACATGGTCCCGGCTGATCGGGGTGATCACAGAAAGGTCCGGCTCGGCCACGTTGGTCGCGTCCAACCGCCCGCCGAGCCCCACTTCGAGTACCGCCGCCTCGACCCCCACCCGCCGAAAATGGAGGAAAGCCGCGGCGGCCATGGTCTCGAAAAAGGTCCGGGACTCCCCCATCCCCTCGAAGTAGCGGAAGGAATCCCGAAGCGTCTCCAGTACGTCGGCGAAATCCTCCCGCCCGATGGGCCGGTTGTCCAACCGGATCCTCTCCCGCACGTTCGATAAATGAGGAGAGGTGAAAAGCCCGGTCCGTATGCCGTGGGCGGAGAGGAGGCGCGCGATCAGGAGGGACGTGGAACCCTTCCCCTTGGTCCCGGCGACGATGATGGTGCGATAGGCGAGATGGGGATCGCCGATTCGGGCGAGAGCTTCCCGGAAGAGGTCGAGGCGGATCACCTCCTCGGTGAACACGAGGCCCGCCTCCCGCTCCCAGTCGACCAACCGGTCCAAGAAGGAGAGGGTGCGGCGGAAGCGCGCGGAGACGGAGGCTACCACGTCTCCCCTTCCGACTCGAAGACCTCCGTCCCCGGAGGCGGAACGAAACGGAAAATCGACTCGTCCAGCCCGGGATTGCGATGGAAGTCGTCGAAGGTGAAACGGGTCAGATCCCCCGACGCCTCTTGAAATTCGGTTCGGAGGGGGAGTCCGTCCTCGCGCCGGATGACGACCCGGACATGGTCCACCTCGCCGTAGAGGTCGGTCCCCTCCTGGGGCCGGAGAATCAGCACGTCGGTGGTGAATCCCTTCTCGCGGGCACCGTCCTCCGTTTCGACGAGAAACTTCTCCTCCAAACCTTCTAGCGTTCCCCGAAGGCCGAGAAAGAGCCCTGGCAGCGTCGATTCGGGATCGATGGCGTAGAGGTGGGCCTGTTTCAGCTCCGGGTAGTAAAGCCAGATCCGGCCGCCGTCGATCCAGACGCGGCTGGAATCCGGTTCCTCGTAGCGGAGAAGGAGAAGGTCCGGACGCCGGTAGAAGAGGCGGCCGCGGGAGGTGATCTCCTCATCGAAGAGAGGCGCGTGCTTGGTGTGAACGAACGTCGCGCTGAGGTCGACGAGGTCCGCCTGGGCGGCGCGCAGTCGCGCCAGCACCGCTTCGGCGTCCTCCCCGCGCGCCGCGGAGAACGCGCAGAGAAAAAGCGAGACGAGGAGCGCCGCGGACCGCGGCCGCGCCGGGAGGGCGAAGAACGATCGGATGCGCATGTCGGATCCTACCCTCCGCTCCACCCTTCCGGACTCGCCGGGAACGGGAGAACGCGCCGCCCGGATCGGTCCCGGTTCGGGCGATGCGCCGAATCGGCGACTTTTTCGGTCAGGATTTGCGGCGCGCCACGGCCCGATCGATCTCGACGAGCGCCTCCTCGGCGAAGAATCGAACCAGCTCGTCGGCGTCGGACTTGGCTTTCTCCAGGGCGGGTCGCGCGCGCGGATCACCCACCAACCCGAGGGCGTAGGCGGCGGATTGGCGGATCTTCGCGTCCCCTACCTTCAGCGCGTCGAGAAGGGGATCCACCGCTTCGGCGCTCTCCAGGCGCCCGAGCGCCTCCGCCGCCGCGCAGCGGACCGACGTCTCCGGGTCGGAACGGAAAACACCGAGAAGAGCATCCACCACGCGGGGATCATCGAAGAATCCGAGGGTGAAGGAGACATAGTGCCGCACTTCGGGCGTCTCGTTGTCCAGGGCTCCCAGAAGAGGACCGACGGCGGGGACGCCGAGGACCCGGAGTTTGATGAACATCCGGTTCCTCATCGGGTCGTTCCCTTCCCGGATCGCCCCGATCATCGTGTCCAAATAGCGGCCCGCCTCCTCTTCCTGCGTCTGCGCGAAAACGGGAAAAACCGTCAACAGGCAGAGGAAGAACGGAAGCAGTCGTTTCATGATTCCCCTTCTTTCCGCGGATCCGGGACGGCCGGCGCGGCGCGCGCGGATCAACCGTTCGGCAGGAGTCGCCGGAAGCGCTGCATGTCCGCCTTGGAGAGCACGGCCGGCTTACGCAGACGACGCTTCTGTTTCGGGGACTTCCCGGAAAGAAGATGGCTCGCGTACGCCTTGTGGCGGCGCACCTTGCCCCCTCCGGTCGCTCGGAAACGCTTGGCGGCGCTCCGATTCGTCTTGATCTTGGGCATGGGTTCTTTTTACCTCAATTGCTGCCGATCGCGCAGTTTCGCGCAACACTCGGTGGCTTCCTGCTTGGATTGGTGGGACATGCCGCAGATGGCGCAACGGTGTTTCCCGCCGAGCCTTCCCTCTTGTTCCGCCTTTTTGAGCAGGATATCGAACGTGCTGTTGGGGCTTGCTTTGATGAGGAAGGGGTTTCCGTTTCGCTTCCTTTGCATCGCAAGTACCTCCTATGCTCAGCAACGATTCTCTCGAATTCTGCTCGGCGTTTCTTCGGGGTCTGCGCGTCCTCCTTATCTCCGGCCGGATGTACGCCGCGTCGCCTTGAGCGCTTCGGTGCGACGCCGCTTCTCCGCCTTCAGGGCTTTCTTCCTTCGGCGTTCACTCGGTTTGAGGAAGCGAGCCTTCTTCCGCATATCCTGGACGATTCCGTCTTTCTCGCATTTCTTCTTGAATCGACGGATCGCCTTGTCGATGGGCTCGCCTTCCTTGACCTTCACTCGGGACATTCTCGTATCACAACCTTTCAACGGATACGGCGGCGCGAGCCGCCTCGGGTGTCCGCTCCGGAGGCGCGGATGCGAAAGCCGCACACTTTCCGAAGTTAACGGCCAATATAACACAAGCTTCGGGAGTGTCAAGCGAAAACCCCGATCCCGCCTTTTTTGCGGGCCTGCGAGGCCGTACTCAACGTCTAACTTATCCTAAAACAAGTGATTGCCTCGTGTCAAGCCACCCTCCTCCCCTTCTGCCGTCTTGACCGTATGGAGATGGGCGTGCTATAACCACGCGCGGAGGGACGCATTGGAAGACGGCAAGATTCTGATCATCGGACAGATCGGCAGCGACCAGGCGGAGTTGCCGGAACTGCTGACGAAAGCGGGATTCCGCGTTCACCGGGTCGATAGCGGCGAGGAAGCCCTCCGCTATCTCCGGGGGGAGCGCGGCTGTGGTCTGGCGCTCGTCGGCGAGACGACGGACATCTCGGCGAAAGCCCTTCTCCAAGGTCTTTCTCGGCGTTTCCCCGACACGCGGGTCGCCCTCCTCCTCCCCGCTCCGCCGGAAGAGTCGATCCGGGAACGGTTCCTCGACCTTTCCGGCCGGCCGAACCGGAGAGTGCTGGAGGTGATCGAGGGACTCCTCGCCAGCCGCCCGTGCGAGGGGGAGCTCCGCCCCCGCCTGATCGGACGAAGCGAATCGATGGAGAGGGTTCGCCAAACCGTCGAGCAGGTGGCCTCCACCAACATGACCGTCCTGATCACCGGCGAGAGCGGCACCGGCAAGGACGTGGTCGCCCGTCTTCTCCACGACAGGAGCCGGCGCCGGGCGAAGCCCTTCGTGGCGGTCAACTGCGCCGCCCTCCCCGAGGGGGTTCTGGAGAGCGAACTCTTCGGCCACGAGAAGGGTGCCTTCACAGGCGCCACGGCGCGCCGGCAGGGGCGTTTCGAGTTGGCCGACGGCGGGACCCTCTTCCTGGACGAGATCGCCGACATGCCGATCCAGACCCAGGCGAAGCTGCTCCGGGTGCTGGAGGAGAAACGGTTTCTTCGGGTCGGCGGCGTCCGTGACGTGGTGGTGGACGTGCGCCTCGCCGCGGCGACCAACGCGGATCTGGAAGCGGCCGTGATGGAGGGGCGCTTCCGGCGGGACCTCTTCTATCGCCTGAACGTGATCCAGATCCACCTTCCCCCTCTCCGGGAGCGGCGGGAGGACATTCCGGACCTGGTCGCCGCTTTCGTCGGCGACGTGTGCGACGAACAGAACCTGGAACCGATCCGGTTCACCCGCGAAGCGATGCAGGTGCTCACCTCCTTTCACTGGCCCGGAAACGTCCGGCAACTCCGCAACCTCGTGGAGAAGATCGCCATCCTGGAGAGGGGCGGGACGATCGACGAAAGCCGTGTCTCCCACTTTCTGGGGGAAAGGTTCACCCGCTCCCAGAACCTCCCCGTGCCGACGACGCGAGACCGGGAGCAGGCGGAGCGCGAGCTTCTGTATCAGACTCTTCTCGCGATCCGAGGGGACCTCGCGGAGATGAAGGAGATGCTCCGGAGCCGGGGAGGCGTGACGGGAGACGCCGCCGCGAGAAGCGGGAACTACCCCACCGACGCGGAGGTGGTCGAGTTGGACGAGTCCCCCGAACGGGACAGGGGACGGACCGCCGCGGACTTCGAGCTGGAAGCGATCCGCCGCGCGCTGAAGGAGTCGGGGGGGAACAGACGGCGCGCGGCGGAGATCCTCCAGATCGGAGAGAGAACCCTTTATCGGAAACTGAGGAAGCACGGTCTCCGCTGAAGCGGACCGGACGGCGGACGGGAAAAAACGGGACCGGCGGGGAAGCCCCCGCCGGTCTCTTTCTCTTTTCACCCGAGGCGCGCCGCGATCAGCGCTTCTTGGAAACCTTCCGGCGGGGAGCCTTCTTCGCCGTCTTCTTCTTCGCCGGAGCCTTCTTCTTCGTCTTCTTCCCGACGACTTTCTTTTTGACGGTCTTCTTCACGACCTTCTTCTTGGCCGTTTTCTTGGCGCCCGCCTTCTTCACGGTCTTCTTCGCGACTTTCTTCTTCGTCTTCTTCTTGGCCGTTTTCTTGGCGCCCGCCTTCTTCACGACCTTCTTCTTCCCCGCTTCCTTACGATAGCGGGCCGGAGGCTCGGCGCCCCCCTTATCCTCGAGCGCCGCGTGCGCCAGCGCGAGGCGGGCGATGGGCACCCGGAAGGGGGAGCAGCTCACATAGTCGAGCCCGATCCGGTGGCAGAAGATAACCGACGAAGGTTCCCCTCCGTGCTCGCCGCAGATGCCCACTTTCAGTTTCGGGCGGATGGAGCGTCCCTTCTCCACGGCGATTCGCATCAGCGGCCCGACGCCGGTCTGGTCCAGCACCTGGAAGGGATCGGCGGGGAGGATGCCGTGCTCCACGTAATATGGAAGGAACTTACCCGCGTCGTCCCGGGAGAGACCGTAGGTGGTTTGCGTCAGGTCGTTGGTGCCGAAGGAGAAGAACTCCGCCTCTTCGGCGATCTCGTCCGCCGTCAGCGCGGCCCGAGGGAGTTCGATCATCGTTCCGACAAGGTAGGGAACCTTCACGCCCCGCTCGGCCATCACCTCGCCGGCGACCCGGTCCACGATGACGCGCTGCAGCTGCAGTTCCTTGCGGGTAGCCACCAACGGAATCATGATCTCCGGCATCACCGGGATCCCCTCGCTCTTCACCTGACAGGCCGCCTCGATGATCGCCCGGGCCTGCATCTCGGTGATTTCTTCGTAAACGATCCCGAGCCGGCAGCCCCGGTGCCCGAGCATGGGGTTCATCTCATGGAGCGATTCGACCGTCTTTTTCAGATCGTCCGTCGAGACGCCCACCTGCGCGGCCAGTTCGACGATCTCCTCCTCCTTGTGAGGGAGGAACTCGTGCAGTGGCGGATCGAGGGTCCGCACCGTCACCGGCCGGCCGTTCATGACCCGGAAGATCTCGATGAAGTCCCGCCGCTGCAGCGGGAGCAGCTTGGCGAGCGCCCGGCGGCGGCCCTCCGAGTCGGAGGCGACGATCATCTCCCGCATCGCGTCGATCCGGTTCCCCTCGAAGAACATGTGCTCCGTCCGGGCGAGCCCGATCCCTTGGGCCCCGAAACGGACCGCGCGGTCCGCGTCGAGGGGCGTTTCCGCGTTGGTTCGGACCTTCAGTTTCCGAATCGTGTCCGCCCAGGACATCAGCTTTTCGAAATATCGATAAAGCTCCGAATCCTCTTGTTTCTTGGCGCCCAGGAGGACCTGGTTGATCTCCGAATCCATGGTCGGGACTTCGCCGAGCATCACCTCGCCGGTCGACCCGTCCAGAGAGATCGAATCGCCCGCCTTCACGGTCACATCGCCCACCACGAAGCAATTCTCGGCGCGTTGCACGTGCACGTCGCCGCATCCGGCGACGCAGCACTTGCCGATACCGCGGGCGACCACGGCGGCGTGGGATGTCATCCCCCCACGGGAGGTGAGAATCCCCTGGGCGACCGCCATCCCGTGGATATCCTCGGGGCTCGTCTCGGTTCGCACCAAAATCACGCGCGCGCCCGGTTCGCGCTCCACGGCGGCGACCGCCTCGTCGGCGCTGAACACGACCCTGCCGGTGGCGGCGCCGGGCGAAGCGTTCAGCCCCTTGGCGATCACCCGGCGCGGCGCCTTCGGGTCGAACATGGGATGAAGGAGCTGGTCGAGCTGGTTCGGGTCTACCCGGGAGACCGCCTCCTCGCGGCTGATCAGGCCCTCGTCCACCATCTCCACGGCGATGCGGATCGCCGCCACCGCCGTCCTCTTGCCGGCGCGGGTCTGGAGCATCCAGAGCCGCCCCTGCTGAATGGTGAATTCCACATCCTGCATGTCCCGGTAGTGCCGCTCGATCTTTCGGTAAACACCTTCCAGTTCCTTGTAAGCCTCGGGCATCTCGTCTTCGAGGGGGGTGAGTCCGCCGTCGCCGGCGCCGGCACGGTTGATCGGGTGGGGAGTCCGGATACCGGCCACCACGTCCTCGCCCTGGGCGTTCGTGAGATATTCGCCGTAGAACAGGTTTTCGCCGGTCGCCGGGTCGCGCGTGAAGGCGACGCCAGTGGCGCTCGTCTCTCCCAGGTTGCCGAAGACCATCGACTGCACGTTCGCCGCGGTTCCCCAGTCGTTGGGGATCTTGTGAAGCCGCCGATACTCGATAGCCCGCTTCACGTTCCAGGAGCCGAAGACTGCGCCGATGGCTCCCCAGAGCTGATCCCAGGGCTTCTCCGGGAAATCACGGCCGGTTTCACGCCGCACGATCCCCTTGAATTCCCCGACCAACTCCCGGAGCGCGGGCACGGGGAGGTCCTTGTCGAGTCGGACGCCGGAAGCCTCTTTCCTCGCTTCCAAGGCGTGCTCGAACTGATCCGAATCGATGCCGAGAACCACGTTGCCGTACATCTGCACGAAACGCCGGTAGCTGTCCCAGGCGGTCCGCTCGTCCCCCATCGCCGCGGCCATTCCCGATACGGTCCGGTCGTTGAGGCCGATGTTCAGCACCGTGTCCATCATGCCCGGCATCGAAACCCGCGCGCCGGAACGCACGGAGAGGAGCAGAGGATTCCGCTGATCGCCGAACCGGGCTCCCATCACTTTTTCCACCCGACCCACGTGTTCCTTGACTTCGCGATCGAGGCCGGCGGGGAAGCGGCGGCTCGCCTGATACTCGATGCATACCTCCGTCGTGATCGTGAATCCGGCGGGGACGCGGATCCCGATGCGATTCATCTCCGCGAGGTTGGCGCCCTTGCCGCCCAGCAGGTTCCGCATGTCGGCCCGGCCCTCCGCTTTGCCGTCGCCGAAGAAATAGACCATCTTCCTCTTCTTCGTGCTCATCGATCCTCCACTCCTCCTCCGGTCCGATCCCCGTAAGGGACGCCGGAACATGCGGTTCGGTTCGCCGCGGAACGGTCGGTGGACCGTCACACGAACGGACCGGTCCGCGCGCGGATCGGTCCGCGGCGAACGCCGGGGACATCGATCGAACCGTGCATTTTAGCACAGCGCGGGACGGGGAACAAGAACGGTAAAAAGCAGAAAAGGGCCGCGAAAGAGCCCTCGAGGGCTTTTCCGCGACCCGTTCCGTTCGGACGCTCCCTCTCTCAGAACAGAGAGAGGGTTTCCGTAAGTTCTTCCAAAGACCCGATCAGGTCCTGGAGGAAGGTGGCCGAGTTGGGATTCAGAGCCTCGTATTTCGGGTCGATGATCACCATCTGGCTCCGGGCTTCCTCGTACTCGCTCAAGGCGAAATAGGATTGCGCCATGGCGAGACGGACGTCCCGGATGTCGATCGTACGATCCCCCTCCAGCTCGAAGGCGGGATCGATCTCGATCGCGCGCATCCCGGCGAATACGCTCTGCCGGAACTCGTCCCGAAGGTTGAAGATCAGACACCGCCCCGCTTGGGCGCCGGCGCCGATGTATCCCTTCGCCACGGCCCGATCGAAAGCCTCCATGGCGGCGTCGAGCGAATCCAGCCGCAGACAGGTCCAGCCGATTCCGTTCCAGCCGTCCCCCAGCCCGCCGTCCTCATTCACCGCCGCCTGGAATTTGCCGAGCGCCTCCGTGTAGCTCTCCTCCGCGAACTTGTCCCACCCCTCGCTCAGATAGGTCGTCACCTGAGGCTCGGTCGGACCGTCCTCGTCGCCGCAGGCCGCGAAGAGGATCACGGAGAAGACCATCAAGACCGGCAGGCACCTTCTCATGCGCGTCATCTTTCTCATCGAACTCTTCCTCTCCGCTAGCGGATCAACGTCATCTTGCGGACGGCCTTCTCGTCGCCCGCATCGATGCGGTAGAAGTAGATTCCCGAGGCGACGGAACGGCCCGCGTTGTTGGTGCCGTCCCACACCACCTCGTGCCGCCCCGCGTTCATCGTCCCGTCCCGCAGGGTGCGGACACTCCGGCCGCTCACGTCGTATACGCGAAGCGAAACCTCCGCGCGGACGGGCAGGTCGAAGGCGATCCGGGTGATCGGGTTGAAGGGGTTCGGCATGTTCGGATGGAGCGCGAAGCGCGCGGGTATCTCCTCCCCGCTCCGCACGTCTTCCGACCAAAGGACGACGTAGGTCCCGCCGGTTTCGATCGAAGCGCTCACGGTGCGAGACGCCGGGTCGACCAGAGATTCCAGCCGGGTCCAGCGTTCGCCGTCCCAGCGGTAGACCGCGAGCCCCGCGAACCGTTCCGCGTCCGTCTCGCCGCCGGCGAGCGTGAAGCGGAGGCCGAGAGGCGCGGCGGGGCGCACCTGTTCGAGGCTCAAGTGATAGGGGCCGGCGAGCGGCGTTTCCCCTTCGGCGAAGCGATCGCCGCCGAGCTTCTCCATGAGGACCACGCCGGCGTGCATCAACGCGCCGGACGGCACGTCCAGCTCCGCCACCCGGTCGACGCTCCACATCTTGCCGGCGCCCCCTTCGCTGAACTCCTTCGCCGAGAACTCGCGCTTCCTCGTCCCCACCTTGCCGCAGAGATCGACGGCGCGGGCCTGGACGATGAGCGTGTCCGCCGTTTGGAGCGTGATGTTCCGGCTCGTGTACACCGAGAGGTAGGCGTCGCTTTCGGCCACTTCCACGTCGGTCGTGTCGAAGTCGTAAACGATCTGCGTGATGATCTCGCCGCCCACGTCGACCGATTCGAGACGGGCGTTGGCGTACATGGTTTGAAGGAGAATCGAATCCCGGGCGATGGTCTCGTTCGGAATGACATAAAGGTTCGCCACGCCCGGCAGGGTCGAGTGGAGCAGGAACCCGATCTCCAGCGCCGGCGCCGTGGTGTCCGCGCAGGTCATTTCGCTCAGCTTGGCCACGCCGATGTGGGCGTCCCGCTCCGACAGGGGATCGACGCCGGCGAGAAGCATGGGCGAACACTCCTGATAGCGGAAGAAGGTGTCGAACACCCTCAGCCGGTTGGTGAGATCGAACCGCTCTCCCGTGTTGCAGAACTGCGGGTTCGCGTGGATCGATGTCGTGTCCTCGTCGATGTTGAGCAGATTCCCCTCGCTGTTCGCCCACAGGTCGTTGTGGGAGAGAACGGGCGTCTGGATCCCTTCGAACACGGGCGTCAGGGAGATCCCGTAACCGCCGTTGGAGGCGATCACGTTGTTCCAGATCCGGAAGCCGCCCTTCGCCTCGGAGAGGGAGAGGGCGCCGCGGCGGTTGCCGTAGAAGACGTTGTTGTCCACCGAGCCGCCTGCGGTCGACTCCTCGATCCGGACGCCTCCGTACTGGCCGATCTCGGGATCGCCGTTCTCGGAGAAGATGTTCCCCCGCACAACCGGATCGGAGACGCGGTACAGGTAGATCGCGCCGCCGACACCCGCCCGGTTCCGGTAGAAGTAGCTGTCCAGAATCCGCGGGGAGGCGGCGTCCCGGATGGAGATCGCTCCGCCCCAGTTCTTGGTGGAGTTCTCCTCGAAGGAACACTTCCGGATCGTCGGGCTGGCGCCGCCGATGCAACGAATCGCACCGCCGTTGACCAACTCCGCGTTCGCGTTTTGGAAGGTCAGCCCCGAGATGATCGTCGTCGAGTCGATGCGGAGCGTGCTGTCCGTGGCCGCCGCGGGATCCTGTTGAACAACGAGGATCGATCCGTTCGTTCGTGGGCGAAGCACCGCTTGGAGAGACACGGAGTCCGGCTTCGGCTCCGACAAGGCGAATCCGGCGTCGAACCCGCCGCGCAGGACGATGGGGCGATTCACCTGGAAATTACCGGTGTACAGGGCGCCCTCCAAGGGAGGAGTAGTGGTCGCCACGCGACTGTCGCCGGCCACGTCCACCGTGTCTCCGCTGTTCACGTAGGGAAGAATGACGTCCAGGTTTCGCGCAGCGTTCGGAGCGCAGACATAGGGGAAGATCGGCCGGTTGTTGGAGTTGGGATCCCAATAGGCCAGGAATCGGTGCCCCGGATAGGTGCAACCGACCGGCTCCGAACCCCAGATGGTCGCGGCGCAGCTGTCCCGAACCGGGCTTACTTCATCTCGGATCAGACTGCGATCGTAGAGCAGGGTGTAAGCCCCCTCCGCGGTGTCACAGAAAGCGGGAGGAGCGATCACGTGCTCGCCGAGGAGAAGGTTCAGATGATCCGGCAGGGAGTCGCCGCCGGCGTTGCTGTAGAACTGGTTGTTGTACACCTGGGGCAAAGCGGTATCGTGTCCGCCCAAATCATAGACGTGTACCAATCCGGCGCCGCCGCCGTTGTACGCTACGATGGATCGGCGGAAAATCGGTTCCGCCTCATCCAGATGAACGACTCCGGCGCCTCCACCCTCGACCTCGCAGTCCACGAATGTATTGTTGGCGATGAGGGGGACCGTTTCCGACAATCCGTTGACGCCGGTGATTTCTCCACCATGCCACGTCGTGTCCCACGCCGAAGTGGTGTAACCCTCGGCGAAGAGTCCCGCTCCGGAAACGGCGGTGTCCTCGACCACCGTGTTGTACACGATCCACCCCTTCGCGCCCGGTTCGACCAAAATGCCGCCTCCCAGGTCGGCGCGGCAGTGCTCGATCCGGTTGTAACGGACCACCGGCTTCGCGTACTCGCCGATTCGGATACCGCCGCCGCGAACGCCTTGCCCGTTCCGGATGGTGAAGCCGTCGAAGATGGTCGCCGTGTTCCCGGCGACCGTCGCCGTGGCCGTGGGACCTCTCGCTCCGGAATCGATCACCACGGCGGTTCCCTCGCCACCCGCGTCGATCACCGTTACGTTCGTGCGGTAATCACGCTGCTCGGCACTGAAGGAGGCGTTGTACCCGCCGTATACCTTGACGTTCGTCGGCACCCGAAGCGTTTCCTCGTAGGTGCCCGCGGCGACCAAGACCACGTCCGCGGAGTCGTTCGGGTTGGAGAACCCGGCCATGCTGGCCACGTCGACTGCGTCCTGAATGCGATGAGCCGCCCGGACCGCCGTGTCGTAGGGGTATTCGTTCGCGCCCGCTTCGCTCACGTAGTGCCGGGGCGTGCTGCACCCCACCGGCCGCGCGCCCATGTTGCCGCCGTTCCTTCCCGCCGCAACCAAAGGTGAATGATCGAAAAGGGTGTACTGAAAACGTCCCCGGGCGCAGTAGAGCGGTCCTTGGGAGATGTTCCCCTGTCCGGTGGTATCGAACTCCATCTCTTCTTCGTAGTCCGGGTCGTGATAGAACACGTCGTTATGATCGAAGTGAATCGCTGCGGCGCCGTCGGTGCGGATTCCCTGATCGTTGTAGGTGAAGGCGTTGTTGTACACGTCCGGGGCGCACTCCTCGGCGATGAACGCCCATCCTCCACCCTTGTTGTCGGAAACGGTGTTGTTCGCCACCACGCCGCCCGCGCCCGCGAGATGGATCACGCCTCCGTCGGTATCCACGGAGTTGTTGTAGATCCGGTTGCCGATGATCCTCGGAGACGACTCCTCGTCGGAGTAGATGACCCCCGATTGCGTGGAACGGCACTCGATGAACTTGTTGTTGCTGAAGACCGGGGCCGCGTCTCCGTACAGATAGGCTCCCGAGCCCTTATCGGCGCGCCCCGCCGCGAACTCGAAACCGTCCACCACGGTGGTGCTGTCGACGCCGGGACCGGCGGTCATGATCCGGTTCCTCGCGCCGCCGCCGATGCGGGAGGTCTTGTTCGGATCGGCGGGATTCCGGGAGGACTCCAGGTAGTCGGGGAGGACGTACCCGCCCCGGTATTTCACGCCGTTCACCAAAGTAAAGGAATCGATGATCGCGCCGGCGCACACCTTGACCGTGCAGCGCTCCGCCTGTCCCAATAGGGAGATCGTGTCTCCCCGGAAGAAGTAAGGATCGATATCCGAGATGTGCCGGGCCGCGTTCCGCCTGCTCCGGAAGGGGAAGCCGGACGCCCCGGCGCTCGGGTTGACGAGAAACACCTCGCCGTCGCAGATGCAATAGGGGGAGACCGGCAACGCGCCGGTCACCGTGTCGCCGGTGGCGCTAACGATCGCCGGCGAGCAACTGGTGAGGTAGTAGTTCCCGGAATCCGCTCCGCAGAAGAGGGGATCGATCGACCGGAAATCGTCGACCTGCTCCCCGTAGAAGCTGTAGTCCGCCCAACTGCTGTCGGCGGCATTGATGTTCGTGTTGTCGAAAATGATGTTGTCGTCCAGGCGGATCCAGCTTTCCTGGTTCACGATCGCGGCGATCCCACCCGCGTTGTCGGAGATGATGTTGTCCAGGAGCCAGGTCCAGTTGTTCGTCGTGGTGCCCGCCTCGCTGATCGAGACGCCCGAGGCGACCCGGTTGCCGGCGACGGCGCCGGTGATCGTGTTCCCGGCGATGGTGTTCTCCTGGAGGATCGGAACGGCCTGCGATCCGCCGACGATTCCCTGGATCACCACGCCCGCGGCGGGGTGCTCGGGGTGCGAGACATAGTCGACATGGTTCCCGGTGATCAGGTTGTGACGGAGTCTCGGGCGGGCGCCTTCGGCGACGACCACTCCGGGTCCCTCCACCCCCTCGGCGTGTGTGATGATGAATCCATCCAGCCCGCCGGAAGGGGCGAACTGGGAGAACACGCCCTCGAAACGGACCGTCGGTTCCCCCGCCGCCGTCCCCTGCAGGATGCTCGGCGCGAAAGCGTAATCCCGGGTAAGGAAGGTGGAATCGGTCCACCCGCCCTCGAACCCGACACCCTTGTCGATGGTCAGGTTCATCTCGTAAACGCCCGACCCCATACGGATCGTGTCCTGAGCCGACGCGACGTCGATGGCCGCCTCCACGTCCGACGTGGCTTTCTCCGGCGTCTCGTAGGGATACACTCCATCGCCCACGCCCAGACGGACGTAGTGAGCGGAGTAGTTGCAGCCCACCGAGAGGGCGCCGAACGGTGAAAGCCCCGGCGCCGACTCGCCCATCCTGCCTTCCGAATAGACCCGATAATCCGCCGAGTCCGGATCACAGAAGAAAGGATCGCGCCGCGTGGTGTCGATCAAGGCGACTGCGCATCCCGCCGCCGCGATCTCGTCGTTCTCGAAAAAGTTGCTGTTCCGGACCGTGACGGAGCCGCCGCCGCAACCGAACACCGGAGCGTCTTGGTTGAGGGCGAACATGCAGTAATCGAAATCGAGCGAAGCGCCCGCGCCGGCGTGAATCAATGAGGCGCCGGCGCTGATGTTCCCTACCACGGAGATGTGCTCGAGCGTCACCGCGACCCCCTCCGCGGAGAGAAGAGCCCCGTCCGCGTCGCCCGCGTCGGTGAGCACGAGATACTCCAGGTGGTTATCGCCGGTTCCTTCGCCGGTGAGGCGGATGGCGCTCTCTCCGCCTTCGACGGAGCGGATCACCGTGCCGGATTGGTACGGGTCTTGAAAGTTGAATCCGTAATCCCAGCTTCCCGACAGCCGGATCCCCCCGGGAACCTCCAGGTTCTCCTCGAACTCGCCGATGGTGACCAGGATCGTGTCGCCCGGGTAGGAGACGTCGAGGGCGGCGGAGAGGGTGAGGGCCGCCCGATCCGGCTCGTTATAGGGAAGGATTCCCGTGGCGCCGGTGGCGGCGACGTACTTGCGTGTCGCCCGGCATCCGATGCCCCAGGCGCCGATCGCATCCCCTTCCGAGGAGGCCGCCGCGATGGGGGACTCCCGAAAGAGGCGATAGTCGTTGTCGGCGGAAGCGCAATAGACCGGATTTACGCCGAAAAGGTTCGATCCGTCGCCGGAGCAGGCGAGGGTGTCCTGGTCGTTGTTCCGATAGAACAGGTTGTATCCCAAAACCGGCGCGCCCGCGCTATCGGAGCAGGCGACGGCGTATCCCGGCCCGCTGTTGCCGCTGAAGATGTTGTCCCGAATGATCGGAGCCCCGCCCGCGACGTGCACGATGCCGCCGGCGGCGTCCCCGACATAGTTCGAAGCGAAGGTGTTGTGCTCGATCCGCGGGGAGCCGTACCCGATGAAGATGGCGCCGCCCCGCTCGGAGGTCGTGTGGCTGCTGAAGACGTTGCGCGTGATCCGGGGAGAACCGATGGGCAGGAGGATTCCGGCGCCGTCGATTTCGGTGTTTCCGTCGCTAATGAAGAGGCCCCTGAGAACCGTGGTGGAATCCACGCCCGTGTGGACCCAGGAGGAATCGATCACTTCCTCCTCTCCTACGGTGGTCGTGTCGTACACCTCGGTGGAGTCGACGGCGAAACGGACCACCGGATCATCGGAACCGATCGCGGGAATGATTATCGTCCAGAGGCTGTCCTCGGCGAAGATCCTCTGGTCCACGGCCGGCATGCTCCCGAGGCCCATAATCGCCGCGTTCACATCCCAACCGCCCAGAACGACCACGCCGTTCGGGATTACGATCGATTCGGAATGCAGATATCCATTGAAGGTGTCCTCGGGCTGGGCTCCCGCGATCAAAACCGTATCACCGTACGCGCAGTAATCGAGAGCATCCTGGATATCCGTCGCGGCATACAAGATGAAATCATAGGGTGGAAACGGCGTTATGCCCGCTGTCGCGGCCAGGTCGGTCTGGATCGGCTGCATCACGACGTAGCGGGTCGTCGCGCCGGCCCACCCGGGAATCGCCAGGAGCAGGCCCACCAGCAGGATCGATAAGGCGTTTCGGCCGTTCATGGTCAAGAGAGCTCCTTTCGTAACCCCGGTCGCGGAATGTCCGTTTGGGGGCAAGGCTTTGATAAAAAAAGCGTTAAACCATGTTGACGAATGCCAAACTATACCAATCCGTTCCCACGCTGTCAATTTGGCCCGGGCGGGTCCGAGGGGTGCGTCCGGGCCGAAGGACGGGATACGCTTCCGCCGGGAGAGCCGGGGTGGAGACCCTCCGGCGGCGCGGCAAGCAGGCACGTCCGCCTCCTCGCGGAGGCGCCGGCGATCGGTGAAATGCTGACCCTCGCGGAGAGGGCCGCCCCGATGAGAGGACGACCTCACCGGACGATGATGAATTTCCCGACGCGTTCCCCTCCGGCGGCGGATTTCACGTGATAGAGGTAGACCCCGCTGACCACCAGATCTCCGTTATCGTTTCTCATGTCCCAGGACGAATTGCCGCCGCCGGACGGATCGTAGTGCTCCCATTCGCGGATCAGGTCGCCGCCTATAGTGTAGATCCGGATGGAGGCTCGCGCCGGCAGATGGGTGAACTGGAGCTGCTCTACCCCCTCTTCCCAAGCCGCGTTCCGCTTGTAGGGATTCGGCACCACGAGGATCTTGTCGAGATCCTCCGTGGCGAGACTGCGCGGGAAAATCCGGTTGCTCTTCAGGGAGTCGGCGCTCTCGCTATGGGTCAACGTGTCGTAAGCGGTCACGTAGTACACATAGGGAAATCCGTTGTGGACCCCCACCGTGTCCTCGTACAGGAAGGGATCGGCGAGAAGCGAATCCAGCTCCGACAGGGTCGCGTTTTCGCGGGGGATCGAGTCGGCGCGGCAGAAATTCAGGTCCTTCAGAAGGACGAACCGATCCGGGTTCGTGATGTCGTTCCGGTACACCCGGTATCCGTCGATCTTGCGGTAGTTCAAATGAACCACGCCGAGCGAATCCCCGCCGGCGGGCACATCGTCCAGAATCTCGTCGATCACGGTGACGAATGTTTCGGTGGTGTCGTAGACCGTGATCGTGTCGCCGGGCGCCACCACCGAGTCCCGGGCGGTGATCTCCAGGACCAGCGAGTCCTTGTAGGTCGTGTCCGTGGTGATCGTCACCTCGAGGCCGAAGAGAAAGTCGACCCAATCGTCGGGCCGGCAAATCGTCAGGGGGTCGTTCCCATCGTCGGAGGAGGAAACCCGCTCCGTCTCACCACCGCCCTCGGGGACGTAACTCCAGGAGAGCTGGATGTCGTTGGATTTCGCCCGCACGGTGAACTCGCCGCCGGAATCGATGGTCCCCTCTCCGAAGGAGATCCAGACGTCGATGGTCACCGGGATGCTGTCCACGCCGGGGCGAAAATCCGCCGGAAGGGTGAAGGTCCCCATGTCGGGCGGATCGAGCCAGTCGAAAAGGATCGGCTCGCCCGAGGCGGTGCCATCCGCGAGTAGCACGTCCGAGCCGAGGGCGGTGACCAAGATGTTGTGGTTCTCGCAGATGTCCGGTTCGCCGCCGGCGTAGGGGACTGCCGTCCCGGTCCAATAGTTCGGGCGCGACGGATCGGTGCCCTGAAAGAGAACGGTCTCCACGAAAGGATCCCGGAAACTCGCCACCGGGTTCAACACCCGGAAGGTGATGTCCATGTCGCAGTGCCCGCTGTATTCACCGCGGTGGATAAACTCCGCCGTCCCCCCCCAGCTGCTGTCGGCCTGAGCGAGGGACGAGATGATCTCCTCGGACGGTTGATTCCACTGGATCACCGTCTTCCGATTGAGCGGCGTGACCGTGATCGGGATCGGTGGGGTCTCCACCGCTTGGGCGATCACGGGACCCACAATCACCACAGAGAGAAGCACCGCGACCGGAGCCGCGAAAAGAGCCCAAGGGTTCTTTCGAGTTGTCTTCATCGACGCCCCCGATTTCGTTTGGCGGCCGCCCCGGAAACCTTTGGCAAAGGGCGACTTATGCCGAATGTCCTGGTGTGTTTCCAACCTAACCGGGTCATTGTAGCACCCGGGCCCCGAACCATCCAGAGGGAAAGGGAACGGGCTTTATCGTGGGCGGCGCCGATTACTTTCGGGACACCTCCCCGAACAGATCCTCCAATATCGTCTCCACCACCTCCCGCGCCTCGCCGGGCGGGAAAAAGTAGAGAGGCATGCTCATATACACCACGTGGCCCCGATGACCGTCCGAGGGGATCCAGACCGCGTTCGGGCGGGATGCCGCGGCGCCCCCCTCCTCGCGAACCGGCGCGTAGAGAGGCACCGCGCCGACATCGCTCCGAACGGTCAGCTCTTCGCAATTCCAGAGGCCGGGGTAAGCGGCCAGCAACGTGGACCGGGTCGTGTCGATGTGCAGGTCCGGAAACCCCGCGTGGAGCGCCTCGGCGGAGACCAGGAAATCGCTCCCCTGGTCGAGCCAGGTCGTCTCCAACGCGCAGAACTCGTAGAGCGGATGCGGAACCGGATTGTACAAAGACGTTTTGGGGCCGAGGTCGGGCCAGTGAGGCTGGTGCCAAACCAGATAGCCGCCGCAGGCGCTATAGGCGGAATAGTCGAGACAGGGAGCGTACTCCGGTTCCGTACCGGAGAGGTCCATATCCCTGTCCGGGAGGAAGCTCCAGCCCGGCATGAAACCGACGACAAAGAGGTTCCCGCCGGCGTCCGCGTACGACCAGATCGGATTACTATTGTTGTCGTTCCACACCGCGGTCATGGTGGTGCCGAACTCCCAATCGTCCAGAGTGAGGATCACCGTCGACGCTCCCGCCATTCTCTGGATCGGTGGATCGGTATCCTCCTCCATACGCGGGGTCCGGGTGGGCAATCGGCTGAAGCCGGCGAGAAGCGTATCCTCCCAGAGGGCGACATAGCTCCCGGGGCTCGGATACTGGCCGGGATATCCCGGAACATAGAAATCGTTTAGAAGAAAGATGTTGGTCTCCGCCGCCGGGGAAGGATAGACATCGAAGGAAAACTCGCATATCTCGGTCCCCTCCGGAAGAAAAGAAGCTTCCACGTAAAAGACGTGGTGGCCGATCTCTTCGAGGATGAACGTCTCCCCCTCCGGAGGGAAGGCGGTCAGGCCGGCGTCATAGCCGATGGAGGGGGTCCACTCCGGCGCGTCGTAGGCGTAGCGGAACCCGTCGAGGTCGAGAGCCCAAGGATCGAGAGAACCGTTCATGGTCCAGGCGAAACGGGGGCGGCTTCCGGCAAAAGCGATCCCGGTATACTGGAGACTCCCCATCGCGGTCCCCATCCAATTCGAATGGATGACGATCTGCGGCGGCATTCTCCCCACGCCCCATTCGATCCAGTTCCGGTACGGCTCCGTGATCTGCTCCACCGACCCCGCCTCGTCGACGGCGCGAACGAAGAACATGCTTCGGTTGCCGCCGTCCTCCCCATACCCGGTGGTGAGATTCCGGAGATCGACGTGGGTGCAGTCCGCGCCGACGCGGTTCCAGTCCAGGCTGTTCCAGACCTCGCGGGTCACTCCCGTGGCGTCTTCGTAGCCATAAACCTCCCTCATGGTCGATTTGACGGCGTAAAAATACTCGTACCCGATCGGACCGGTGGTTCCGTCCGGATCGAATCCCTCCCATCGGATCCGGACCGAAGTGCCGGACATCCCACTCTGCATGGGACCCTGCGTGATCCGGCTCCAGGGAAGCACCGTCGTCGCGTTGAAGCAGATCCAAGCCGGGGAGGGATCCCTCGCCCCCTCGTTGTCCACGGCGCGCACCCAGAAAGAGTGAAATGCGCCGGACCGCTCCACCACCGAATCGGCGCCGGACGCGGCGGTCAGCGTATCGAAAAGGGGCTCCTCGCCGCAGGAGAAGAGAAACTCGGAGGAACCGCCGATCACGCGGGTCCACTCGGTCGTGTCGTCCACGGCGTATTCGTAGTAGACCACATCTCCGTCCGAATCGCTTCCGGTCCAGTGGAGATCCGCGCGGTAGGAGATCGCGTCGAAAGGTTCGGGGCCGCCGCTCAGCCAGGTTTCGGGCGGTTGGTTCCCGTCCGGGCCCGTGGTGGACACCGTGTCACAACCATCGAAAATTCCGATGGCCGACAGGAGAAACAATACAGCGAACAGGCGATGAATCGACATCATGACATCACCCCCTCGTGATCGTGCGCCTTCGCACGCTGGAGAGGGCGGCTCCGCGCGCCTCTTCCGGCAGAGTGCCGGAGGATTCGGCAGGATCGAGGATGCGGGCGGCCGGCCGGACGATCCGGCCGGCGAGGAAACCCTCTCCCGACCTGTTGTAAAAAACCGGGGAGCCCGCGCCCCTCGGGGCGGGGCTCCCGCCGGTCGATCGGTTCCGAATTCGCATCGACGCCGCCGAAGCGGACCGGCGTCAGAACCGGGGTTGCTCGTTGAAGAGACGGATCAGAATCGCCTCGACCGCCTCTTTCGCCTCATCCGGTTTCATGAAGTACAGCGGCATCGACATGTAAACCACATGGCCGCGGGCGCCGTCCGAAGGCATCCAGACCGCGTTCGGTCTCTCGGGGACCATCGGGTCTCCCTTGACGCGGCTGATCGCGTAGAGCGGCACCGCCCCCACGTTCTTCCGGATGGTAATCCCCTCACACTTCCAGAGCCCGTCGAAACTCTGGAGGAGTTCGGAACGGGTGCTGTCCACGTGTAGGTCCGGAAGACTGGGATAGAGAGACTTGGCCCCCCACATGTAGTCGAGCTGGTCGTCGAGCCAGGTCGTCTCCAGGGCGGCGTACTCGTACAGCGGATGCGGGAAAGAATCCGGCATGAGCGGTTGATACCAGATCAGGCTCGATCCGCAACTTTTGTAACTCGAGTAGTCGAAACAGGGATCCGGCTCGGCAACCGCCCCCGTGTCGATCATGTCGTTGTCGGGCAGGAAACTCCAGCCCGGCATGAACCCGACGATGAAGAGGTTCCCGCCGGCGTCCACGTACGACCAGATCGGGTTGATGTTGTTGTCGTTCCACACCGCGATGATGGTGGTGCCGAATTCCCAATCATCCAGCGTAAGAATCATCGTCGAGGCTTCCACCATGCGGAGGATCGGCGGGTCGTTATCCGCCTCCAACCGGGGGGTCCAGGAACGGGCCCTGTTGAAGTTCACGAGAAGGGAGTCCTCCCAGTATGAGACGTATTGGGTCGGCGTGGGGTATTGCCCGATGTACCCCGGAACGTAGAAATCGCAGAGGAGGAAGATGTTGGTCGTGTCCTTCGGTGGTCCGGGATGAACCTCGAAGGGGAACTCCTGTCGGATGATCAACCCCGCCTCGTCCTTGGCGCGTACGTAGAACGTGTGGCGGCCGATCGTCGGCGTGTAATCCCCGCTGACCGGATAGCGGGTCATCTCCACGTCCCAGGGGCTCCAGATGGGATTGTCGTAAGCCCAACCGTAGCCGGTGACCGTGCCGTCGTAGCTCGCCAGGTTGGCGTACCAGGAGAAGACGATCCGGGTTCCCTCGAATATCTGGCCGACATGCGGGTTGGCATTGTTATCCGGGTTGCCGATGGCGGTTCCCATCACATTGGAACGGACGATGATCTGGCCGCCCGGATCGTTGCTCACGCCCCACTCCCGCCAGTTCTCCCTTACCACGGGGATCTGTTCCACCGCCCCCGCTTCGTCGATCGATCGAACGAAGAACATGTGGCGGTTGCCCCCCGCGTCGCCGTATCCCGTTTCCAACGCCTTGAGAACCACCTGCGTGGTGTCGGCGCCGACACGGATCCAGTCGAGGCTGTTCCAGATCTTGCGGGTGACGCCCGGTCCTGCGGGCGGATCGATGTATCCGTACCGGGAACGCATCACCTTCTTCGTCGCGTCGAAATACTCGTAAGCGGCGACGGCGTTGGTCGGGTTGTCCGGGTCCGCCCCCTCCCATCGGATGCTGACCGCCCGTCCGGACATGCCATCGTGCAACGGCCCCTTGGTAATGGTGGTCCGCGGCGCCACGGTGGTGGAGTTGAAGGTCAGGAACGCGGGCGTCGGGTCCATCGCGTTGTCGTCGTCCACGGAGCGGACGAAGAAGGTATGGTACTTCCCGAAACGTTCCACGATCGAGTCGGCGCCGCTCGCGGCGATCAACGTGTCGAAAAGGCTCGCCTCGTTGCTGGAGAGCACGAACGTGGAGCCGTTGAAGGCGGTTTCGAGCCACTCCGAGGTGTCGTCGAAGGCGTATTCGAAATACTCGATCGATCCGTCCACGTCCACGCCGTACCACTTGAGGTCGGCCCGGTAGGTGGACTCTCCGAAGGACTCCGGGCCGCCGGAGATCATCGTTGTCGGGGGTACGTTGGCGTCCGGCGCCGATGTGGTGTTGTCGTCACAGGCGGCCGCCAGCCACGCAAGGACCGGTAGCATCGCCAGTGTCACGAGAAATCGTTTCCCTTTCATAATTATTCGGTCACCCCCTGACGGAATTAGCGAATCACGAACTCCACGGAGACGATATCGCCCAGGCGGCCCAGGCCGCCCCTGTCTCTCGGCTTCACCTCGAGCCTGTACCGTTTGCCCCGCTCCACACCCGGCACGGCCACATCCACATCCACGATCCCCTCGGGTGTTCCATTGAAACCATAGGCTTCTTCGTAACCGACCCTGGATCCATCCTCGACTTTCTTCACCTCGAGAATATAAAAGATCTGTGTCGGAGGACCGTCCGAATCGACCCCCTGGATCCTGGCGTGAACCGTGTCGCCCGAGATCGTCTCGTTAAACTCGGGCGATAGGATCTCCAACGTGGGGGGGAAGTTCACCAGGAAGGAGAAGGTCGCGCCGTGCACCTCCTTCCGGCCGAAGGAATCGATGCCGCCCACTTCGAGCGTCACCGGGCTATTGGTGTGGATCAGCGGGCCCGCCACGTCGTCGGTGACGAGCATCGTCTCCAACGTGTCGGCGGAGCTGACGTTCGCGCCGCGCACCACCCACCAGGAACCGACGACCCGGTCCCCTTTCACGCTGTCCTTGTCGGTGTGCGTCCAGCCGAAATGGATGTAAACCGAATCCGGGAGAAGGGTGTCGTCGGCGGTCAGCGGGATCTGGTAGGGTTCCACGACCTGGCTGCCGATCTGCACCACCTCCAGATACTCCAGATTCGTTTCGGGGTCGAAGTTCACCGTGAAGTGCCGCTCCGCGGTCCCTTCGCCGGTGCTCCAGAGCCCCGTCTCATCGAGCACTTCGACGGTGAAGATGTACTCGTCCTTCGGCTCCAGCGTCTGGTACGCCACGGTGGTGATCTCCGGCGTAACGACCATCGGTTCAAAATCGATTCCCTGCAGCTGGTACTTGTAGGCGGTTACCTGCCCGCCCGGGCTGAGCCCGTTCCAGCAGAAGGTGACGCTTTCGTAGGCGAGAAGCGTCTCCTTCTCGGCGGGGCTTTCCGGACAAAGGACCACGATGGAGTCGCCGATGATGGAGAGATGCGCCGGATCCGTTCCGTCCAGAAGCACGATCCCCCGGTCGTCGTTACCGACGACGATGGTGTCCCCCACGAAGGAGACGCCCGTTACGTCTCCGGAGAAATCGGCCTTTCCGACCAGACGCGGGTCGGAGGGGTCGCTCGCGTCGACGACGCAAAGCCCCCCCGAGCCGTTGGCGACGAGCAGATGGTCGTTCTTGCGTGAGATCTGCCGCGCCTCTCCATCCAGATCGAGCTTGGCGATCAGCTCGACCGAATCGGCGCCGATCTCGTAGAAGAAGAGGCCGGCGACGCCGACGGCGGCGGTGAGGATGTCGCCGTCCACGTCGAGGTGCAGCGCTTCGGCCTTGGGATTGTCGTAGAGCAGGATCACCCTCCCGCACCAGGGGCGGAGAATCTGTTCACTCTCACCCGGGCGGAACTCCAGGGGAAGGATGCCGTCGTCACCGACGGCGGCGAAGACCAAACCGTTGTCCGACGCGGCCACATCGTAGAACCAATAATTCGCGGTCGCCGGTTTGTATTTCGCGAAGTAGGTCGGGTCCGCCGGTACGGTCAGATCCAACACCACGACCCCGTTCCCGCCGTCGGCGAGAAACAGGTAGCCGTCCTCCTCGTCCATCCCGGCCGCCCCGCGACCCAGGGTGGGGTACTGGCCGATCAACTGGGCGTTGGCGGGATCGATCACGTCCAGAATGCTGAGCCCGACCGTACCGTCACCGAGGTACGCGTAGCCGTCCACCACTTCGATGTCCGTCGCCTCGCCCCCCGTGAAGACCGACGAAACCTGTTGCGCGTTCGCCGGGTCGGTTATGTCGTACACGTTCAGGCCGTTCTCTCCCGCCGCCACATAGGCGTAGTCCCCCTCGGCCCAAACCCGTCGGGCGATGTCCTTGAGGAGAATCGTCCGCGGCTGGGCTTCGGTCTGCGCGAAAAAGTAGAGCACCGACGGCGACGGATCCTCTTTCCCTAGGTTGTCGATTGCGCGTACGTAAAAAGAGTGTTCCCGAATCTGCTGCTGGGACTCGTCCGTCGCCGTGTTGAAGACGAACTCCGAATCGGTACGGGTCGTGTAGGTCCAGATGTTGTTGCGGGAGGTGTCATCGATGGCGTACTCGAATCCCTGGATCAGCCCGTCCTCGTCGAAACCCTTCCAAAAGAGGTGGACTCGATAGAAAGTGGCGGTGCTCTCTACCGGCGCGCCGGTCAGCTCCGTGTTCGGCCACTTGTTCTTGTCCGGCTCCGGCACCTCGATCCCCTCGCAACCGAGTTGCAGGATATAGATGGCGAGGACCGCCAGCGAAAAGAGGATAACTTGTAAGACACGCCTTCGCGCCATTTCCGCGCACCCCACTTGTGTAACCCCAAGGGAACACTTAAGTTAAAGAAAGCAAACGACTCCAATCTTTGCGCGACTATACCAAAGGGATTCTAAAAGTGTCAACCCAATTGGCAGGCGGCCGGAACGAGCTAACTCAAACAATCTCTTTCAGATCGGTCATCCCGGGCCCGTGTCCTCCCCGCGCCCTCCGTGGTGCGCCCGGAGGGCTTCGGAGGACTCGAACCCTCCCCCCCCCCCCGCGCGTGGAGAGGGTTTTCATGTAATCATTGCTTTCACTCCCGCCATCCCCTCCGCTTCTTCCCCGGACGGACGGCGTGATCCTTCGAGGAGAAGGGGCGGGGGGCGACCCTCCCTTCCGCCGCCGGTCTCCCTCTCGGGGCCCTCTCGACTCGCCGGGCACCCACCGGAGCCCGCCTCCGTCGAGTGGATAAAAATACCCGCCCTGCTTATCGAGGCGGGCGAAGGTGGGTCGGCGAGCGGGAAGAGGGAGGATGCAAAGCATCCGGACCGTGCCCCGAAGGGAGACCGGTGGGGGAAGGGAATGAATCGATACCGATTCCAAGCGCCCCGGACTCCGAGAGCGATTACGCCGTCCGTCCGGCTCCCCACACCGTGCCCCGAAGGGAGAGACGGCCGGGGAAGGGTCGCGGGGTGCATTCCTTCCCCTCTCAAGTCCTTCCCGCGAAAAAAAGGAACCGCCGGAACCCGAAGGTCCCGGCGGTCCGGAAGAAACGATCTACTCCGAAAACAGATTATCGGAGAAGAACCATCTTCTTGGTCGCGGTCTCTTTACCGGCGTTCAGGCGGTAGAAGTAGACACCGCTGGCAACCGAGTTGCCGTTGTTGTCGTGGCCCTGCCACGTCACGTCGTAGTTGTCCTTGTCCAGGACGCCGTTGACGAGCGTACGGACCTCACGACCGGCGATGTCGTAGATCTTCAGGCTGACCTGAGTCCGGCCCGGGATCGCGAAGCTGATCGTCGTGGTCGGGTTGAACGGGTTCGGCTTGTTCTGACGCAGAACCATGCGGTCCAGACCCGGAACGTCGGTGTCGACGCCCACGTTGATGTTGCACCCGGTCGTCTTCGGATTCGGGATGCCCACGTCGAAGCAGCTCGTACCGAGGATGGCCTGGGCGATGCAGTCCCGCTCCTGCGGACCGGCGACCAGCTCGAGACCGACCAACGAGAGGACGACCTTCGAGCCGTTGGGATGCCGCTGCAGGGAGTAGCAGAACTTGCCGGGACCGAGATCGTCGCTGTACTTCATGAGCGCGGTGGCGGTGCTGGTAGTCGCATCGTCATCCGGCTGGTGGCGAATCGGGCAGTCCCAGTAACCGGCGGCTTTGGTGATCCCGCTGAGGCAGGTACCCGCCTGGCCGACCAGGTAATAGGAGTAGCCACCGGTGGCGTCTCCGTGACCTTCATCGGTGGTGCAACCGCCCGCGACCGCCGTCAGACCGCAGAGGGTCTGCCAGAAGTAGGCGCCGTTGGTGGTCTGAACGGACTGAGCATCCGTCCAAGTCGGATCGGTGAGGACTTCGTCCTCGCAGAGATCGTCGCCGAGGACCCACAGGTTGGCGGAGTCCGCGAAGTTGATCCCGTCCCGATCGAGGTAGGTCGCGATCTCGAGCTGCGACGAGTCGAGAACCGTAAGGCTGTTGAACTCGCCGAAGAACCAGATCACCGTGTTGTAACGGCGAGCCAGCGAACCGGTGTGGTCCACGACGCCGCCGTAGCCGTCATGATCGAACGGCTGGGAGTAGATACCGGTGCCGCCGCCGCGGCTCACGCCGTAGCCGGACCGGTAGAAGTCGTACTGGACGCCGAGGCGGTCCAGCGACTCCTGGTAGATTTGATACACGAGCGGGAACACGGCGGTGCCGGTCTGGGTTTGCTCCTGATCGGAACCGATGTCGTAGCCCCGACGCCCGTAACCGTCAACCATGAGGACCGAGTGGTTCTGCCCCGTCGGCAGAGAGACCTTCCCGGTCGGGCAAGGTAGCACGTTGACCTCGAAGGGCCAGCCCAATCGACGGTCGTGCTCCGCGCCACTGGTCGTGTTGATCAGGGTCTCGGAGTTCCGAGCGATCGCCATACGGTTCGGCACCGTGTCCCGGTTGTCCAGGCTGTCCATGGCGGTGAAGAAGTACTCGATAACGGTACCTTCCGGCCACAGCGCGCTGCTCAGATAACTGCTGTTATCCGCAAGCGTGATAATGGTCTGGTAGGTTCCGTTGAACTCGGCGGTCGTACCGGCCGCGTCCGTGTCGTCCGGAATCGAGTAGTTACAGACCTTCTCGTTCCAAGCGACGGTCGGGAACGTGGTGGCGCCGCGCGGACGGGAAGTTTCCTTGTCCCAAGACGCACCGCAGTCGGTCGAGATCCGCCAGTGGACCTTCACGGCCGAGTTCAGCGGGGCGGGACCGCCCTTGACGCCGTTGTAGTCACGGACCTGAATGGCGAGCGAGTCTTCCTGCTCCCAAACATCACCCGGGAAGAGCTCCCAGTTCTCTTTGTAGAGCGAGTGCATGGCGACGTCGCGCGCGAAGGTGTCCGCGAACTGCTGGCTGGCTCCCATCCCCCACTGGGTGTCCTCGGCGAGGAACACACCGACGGAGATGTTGTCGACGATGTAGGTCGATTTCCGGTGCTGGCCCATGCAGGGCAGCTCGCCGGCGGAGTTGTAGTCGCAGCGATCCAGGAACTCCCAGGAGAACTGGACCGAGTCGATGCTGGCGCCGAGGAACTGAGACCAGTTCTCGGTCTGATCGACGTTCCAGAACTGGCAGCCGCCGACGGTCACGTAGTCGTCGCCCTGCCACTGCGACCAGCGCTGAATGTTGGCATCGAAGACGCGGACCTGCGTGTCGGTCACATCGCCCACGATGTCCTTGATGCAGAGGTACTCGTCCGTCTCGACGACCACGCCGGACCAGCGGTTGTCCGCTCCCGGTCCGAGTCCGTCCGGATCCCAGTACACGTTGTTGTTGCCGCACTCGAAGACCGGGGACACGAGACGGTAGTGATACGCATCTTCCTGGTTCTGGGCGAAGGCCTCGTCATCGGCCACCCACATCCAGTTGTTGGAGTACTCACAGGTGTTGCCCAGGTTGGCGTAGTTCGGATCGAGCTCCAGGTGCCACCAGTCGACCGTTACCGGAACACCGTTCACCCAAGCGCCGCCCGACCAGTAGCCGCCCAATTGAGCCTGAGGCAGGGTCGGAGTCGACCATTCGGCCGGAAGACCGCCCTCGAAGTCCTCGTAGCCCCCTCCGACGGGGTAATCGTTCGAAGCGCCGTTCACGGCCTTTACGTAGACGTGGTCCACGCGCCAGGCGCCGTCGGTGTGCACACCGGCGGAGGCATCTTCGTCGTCAAACGCCGAATCGGAGGCGAAACGCCAGCGAATGTGGAGCGCGTTGGCCGAGTTGTCGGCGATCGGGCCGACAACGGAGAAGGCGTCGTACTGCGCGCAGCCGTAACGCTGGTTGCCCGTCCCCGGACAGCTACCCTCATCCTCGGGGTTGCAGGTCCCGTTGTAACGGGCCAGCTCGAACCAAGTCGCCTGCGTAATGTCGTTGCCGAGGGCGTACTCTAGGTAGCAGTAGTCGTAGTTGATCTCGACATCGTACATGTGGACGCCGCCGACGGTGAAGCCGTCCGCGGCATTGAAGCCGAAGCCGCTGCCGGACGTACCGAGCGACAGGATCAGCGACCAGTTGTACTGCGGCCCGTACCCGTAGTCGTTCTCCCAAATCAGCGTGTCGCCGAACTCACCGCACCAGGGCGTGGATTCCTCGGTGGCGCTGTTGAACGCCTCGAGGGTATCCAGATGCCACTTGTTGGTGAGCACGGAGTAAACGTCGAAGTGGGTGAAGCAGCCGGGAAGGATGCCGGGGTAGATAGTGGTCGACGAACAGGAATCGTAGACGCCGGGAGCCAGGAGACCGCCCTCCCAGCACCAGGTGCCGTAACCGGGCGCGAGCCCGACGCCCTGGCCGCCGTCCGCCGGATCGCCGGTTTCATCGCAGCGAGCATCGTCGTGCACGCGAATCCACGCGGTGTCTCCGGGCGCGGCCTGCTTGGTCCAGATCAGGTCTCCATTGACCGAAATGGACTCGCCGTTAATCATGACCTTGTGATCACGCGGCTTGGGAGTCTTCTCGACGGCAGCCATAGCCGTGGCGGCGGTGAGAAGAAAGATGCCCAAGGTCAGCACGACCAAGGCCGTCAGTTTACCGTTCCTCATACTTCTGCCCTCCATCGCATAAGGAACAAGAATCACATGGACCGCCCTCCGCCGTATTTCCCCCTTCGAGAGGAGGCCGGCTATCTCGCGCGGGAGACGACCCACACCCACGATCCGATCAGGAACCCTGCGACGGATGGAATTCCTCACTCGAAACGCGGGCATCCTCAATAAAACATCATGCGCGGTCTCTTTTGCCTGTGCTTATCACCTCCTCACGTCTAAGGAAAGACCCCCTCGCAGCACACACGACGAAGTCCGCCCCGCCGCGGGGCGCGTACCGGTTACCTGGCTGCGAAAGGGGAGGCAATCCACCATAAATCAGTACATTTCGTCGCATCGTTGGCCATTATACCAAAATGAAGCGACGAATGTCAATGGGTTAACGCCGGATTTGAAAGTGGTTAGCCGATTTTTCGCTCAGTCCAGGTATTTATCTACCCGAACCTCCCAAATCTCGAACTGACCGGCATTGTGGTCGGACGAAGGCTGGTCCGTACACGGACTCATCGAAACGACGATATGGCTCCCGTCGGCCGACCAGGATGGATGGGCCACCTCGCGGTAGCAAATGTTGATCCCCGTCGCCCCGGGGAGAGGGATCCACCACTCCTGGTTCTCCTCGGTAGTGGAAACGATCTTAAGGCTATTTCCATCAACAACATAGGCCAAATACTGGCCGGTGGGATCCACCGCGGGATGCGTGGGGGTTTCTCCCTCTTGGGAGATGGTCCGGTAAGCTCCCGTGGACGTGTCATATCGCCACAGGGTCTTGATCCACTGGGCGGTCTTCCCGGAAGAATTCGGGGTGTTCCAATCCTCCTTGCAAGGATGGATGACTCGGCAAGTTCCGGAGGCGGGGGCCGACTTGCCGGTCTGACCCGTCACGTCCAGAACGACGATGGAGTCCTGCCGCTCATCGACGGAGACCCATATCGAGTCCCGGAGAAAGTTGCCGAACTCGTCCCTCGCCTCGATGGCGACGATCTTCACCTCGTGGAGCACGCCCGGGTAAACGCAGTCGATGATGGTGGTGTCGGTCTGGATGGAGGTTCTCTGTTCGCCGTCCCAGTAAAACTTGGCGAGAAGCGGTTTCGCGAGAAGGATGATCCTCCCCCGGGGGTTGTTGAATTGGAACTCGAGGGGGGAGACGGTGTTTTCGAACACGTTGATCAGATCGGAGAAGATCGTGTCGCAATAGGTTTCCGTCGCCTCGGGATCGGTGATGCCGACCCCCACGCGATACCCCCCTTCGGGGCGGCCGCCCAGAGTATCCGGAGTGGTCGCTCCCGTGGGGAAGCCTTCGAGAAAGATCTCCGCGTCGAGAGGCTCGCCCGAGTCCTCGTCGTAGGCGCTCACGGCGATCGCTCCCAGGGGAACCCGGGTGTCGGAAACGAAGTAAATCTGGTCGGTCGACCCGGAACGGAACCCGGTCGGTTGGTTCTCGACGAAATCCTCGGTTCCGGAGAGAACGAAATCGGAGGGGTCGTTGACCACTTTCCTAAAGGAGACCGGCTCGTCGCCGTCGAGTGTGATGGTCATGATGTTCTGCCCGTCCGAGTAGAGGATGGTGTCGTCGTCCAACCAAGAGGAGGCGGCGGGGCGGCTGACCGTCACCGTGTCGGCGACATTGGTGTTGGTGAGGCGAATTTCATCGCCGGGGTTGCTGAAATCGTCTATGAGAACCAGATAAAGCTCGTAGCCGAAACCGGTGGAGCGGGTGAAGGAGATCCGGTCCCCGCTCGGCGACCACATGGGATCGAAGTCATCGCTCGAACCGGAGGTGATTTGGTAAAAAACGGGCGCATCGCCGTCCGTGCGGTCGCAGATCCAGATATGCTCGATGTTCAAAGCGTTTCCGCGATCGGTGCTATAGGCGATTACATCGCGGTCCGATCCGGGACGATAGGAAGGATAGGAGGCGTTCGCGTCGACGATCTTGTCCCAGTCGCCGCAATTCGGACAATCGAAGATGGGCGAATCGTCATCATCTCCGCACCCGGCCGCGATAATCAAGAACGCGACGAACGCCGCCAGGACCCGTCCCGACCGCCGCAGATGACCCGCCACCTCGTATCCTCCTTTCGACCCCCGGATCGATCCCGCCGGGGGGATATCGTCAAACGATGGACTCCTGTTTCTAACCCAAGTAAAATCAAACGCGATCACTATACTGACGGGGAAGGCGCGCTGTCAAGGGAGTCATCGCGGTCCGGCCCGCCGGAGTGGGCGAAACGAGGGGTTCCGGTGTGACCGATCGGAAGGGGTCATGGAGATCGGCGGCGGCGGTCGCGGCGTGGGCGGCGGCGGCCGCTTTCTTAATGATCCGCTTCCTGGGGGAGCACCCGCCCCGCCCCGCCTTCGGCTCGCCCGGGGAGCTCGGTTCCTTCGATCCGCCCTGGACGGAAGAGGGGACGGCGCTTCTCGGCGCGACGGCCCTCGCGGCGATCGCCCTCCTCTCCGGCGCGGGGATCGCCCGTCTCCTTCACCTCCGCCGCCCCGGATGGAGCGGCGCGATCGGTCTCGGTTTCGTCGCCGCGTGGGTCTCCGCTTTCCTCCTTCTCACGGCGGGCGCCTTTCGGACGGCTTTTCTTCTTCCCCTGCTCCTCCTTCCGGCCGCGGCGTTCCGGCGCGGCGTGATCCCGTGGCCGCGTGCGCCGCGGCCGCCCCGATCCGTCGCCGGCTGGGTGCTCGGCGCGCTGATTCTCGCGGCGCTCGCGACCGCGCTGGTGCGCGCCCTGGCGCCGCTCACGGCGAACGACCCGATGGTCTACCACATGACGCTCGCCCGCGCCTATGCGGAGGGGAGGAGCTTCGCCGCGGCGCCCGACCTCGTTTACGCGCGCATGCCCCACGCGGCGGACCTCCTTTACGCGATCGCCTACCGATTCGGCGGCGAGCCCTCCGCGCGCGCCTTGTACATTCTCCTTCTCGGACTGAACGCCGGTATCGCGGCGCGGATCGCACGCAGGATGCGCGCCGGCGCGGATGGCCGGGCGGCGGCGCTCCTCTTCCTCTCGATCCCCCTCGTCCTCGACCCGCGCACCGTGGGGAACGTGGACCTCGCCGCCTCCCTCTTCTTCGGGCTCGCGGCGTTGCACCTTCTCCGACGCCGAGACGGGGGAGGCGCGGGGGAATGGATCGCGGCGGCGCTCTTCGCCGGCTCCATGCTCGCCGTGAAATACAGCTCCTACGCAGCCTATCCTCTCCTCCCCGCGATCCTTCTCCTTCCCGTTCTTCCGGGCGCGCGCCGGCGCGGGCTTCGGGAAGTCCTCCTCTTCGTCGGCCTCTCCCATATCCTCGTCGTCCCCTGGATGGTCAAGGCCGCGGCGGAAACGGGGAACCCCCTCTTCCCGATGTTCCCCGCGGCGCTCGGCGGCGAGGGTTGGAGCCCCGAGCTGGGACGCCGCCTGATCGACTGGCAGCGTTCGATCGGGATGGGGAGGGACGCGCGACACTGGCTTCTCCTCCCTTGGAACGCGGTCCTGCACGGGCAACCCGTCTATCGGTTCTTCGACGGCGTGCTCTCGCCGGCGCTCCTTCTCTGGACGCCTTGGGCTCTGTGGCGTGGGGGACGGACGGCGAGGTGGTTTCTGGTGATCGCGCTCGCCGGCGTCTACCTGTGGGGGGCCGGCTCCCAGCAACTCCGCTTCCTGCTCCCCGTAATCCTTCTCCTCGCCGGGATCGCCGGCGCCCACTGGCGGACCGAAAAAGGCGCGGCGGGAACGGCGCAGGCGGCGCTCTTCGCCGTCGTCGCGCTCCTCCTCATCGCCCCGGTCGCGCGGGAGACGGCGCGCGACGCGCTCCCCGTCGTTACGGGACGCGAGAACCGGGAAACGTACCTCTCCCGAAAAGTGCAGTCGTACCGCGCCTTCCGCGAAGCGGAGAGGATCGTCCCCCCCGGGGAGAGATCTCTCCTCGTATGGGAGAACCGGGGATATTACTGGAGACGGCCCTACGGGGCGGACAGCTTCTTCGAAGCCTCCGCCCTCGCCGCCGCGGCCGACGAGGCGGGTTCGCCGGACCGCTGGCTGGAGAGGCTCCGCCGGGAGGGATACCGCTGGGCGCTCGTGAACCGGACCCTGCAGAATGTGTTCACGCGCTGGTCGCCGCCGGAGGGGATCCGCGTGATGAACGCCGCTTGGGAACGATGCGGGCGGGCGGGCGCCTGGAACGGGCTGGAGCTTTACCGTCTTCCGGAAGCGCGCGGCGTGGAGCACCGCGAGGAAAACGCCCCGGAAACCGACCGCTAGGAGGATCCCATAAGGTCGCGGATCGCCGGGTCCTCCTCGCCCCCACGCCTCAGATATTCGGCCGCCAACCGCCGCGCTTCCTCTCTGTCGCCGGAGCGGGCGGTGAGCAGGGCGGCGTTCTTCCACGCCGGCGCGAAACCGGGATGGAGGCGGGTCTCCTCGAGGAACTCGGCGAGCGCGAGGTCCGGCCTCCCCTCTCTGTGGCGAAGCACGCCGACGGCGAAGTGGAGGAAAGGCATCTCCGGCGCCTTTTTCAGCGCCGCCTCGAAATCACGGCGCGCTCCATCCAGATCCCCCGCCCTGTAGAGCGCGGCGCCCCGGAAATAGAGAGCCGCCGGATCGCCCCCCCGGGCCCCCCGGTCGTAGAGTTCCGCCGTGTCCCTCCGGTCCCGGAGAAGCTCCGCCGCCATCGCCTCCCGCGTGGCCGGCGGCGGGAACGGATCGAGCCCCCTCGCCTTCCGCGACCGGGCGATCGTCTCCACCTCTTCGAGTCGCGCGAGGAACTCCCCGGCCAGGCCCCGTATCGGGTCGTCCGGCGCAAGGTGCTCGAGCGCCCTCTTCGCGCGCGAAGAACCGTCTTCCTCTCCCTCGATCAACGCGAGAACGGCGAGGTGGAGCAGGCCCCGGCCGTACTCCGGATCGAGGGCGACCGCGCGCTCCAAAGCCGCCCTCCCCTCCTCGCGCCTGTCGGTCCGATAGAGGAGCGCGCCGAGGTTGCCGTACGCCTTCGCGTAGTCCGGAGCGATGCGGATCGCCTCGCGGAACTGCCGCTCCGCCTCCTCCCTCTCCCCGGTGACGGCGAGCAGTTCACCCAGATTGAGGCGGGAGCGCTCGTAGTCCGGATCCAGTTCGATCGACCGGCGATACTCGCGGAGCGCTCCCTCCGTGTCCCCCTCGGACTGCCGGATGATACCGAGCCGATAGTGGGACTGGGCCTCACCGGTGCTCGGCGAGATCCGGTAGAAGTTCAGGTTGCTGAAGAGAAAGAGGGGAACGAACCAGGCGCCCAGAACCGCCAGGCGACGGTAGCGACGGCGGCGAAACGCCTCCACCGCGTCGGCGAGGGTAACGGCGCTCATGAGGAGAAGCACCGGCACCACCGGCAGGCGATAACGGGTGAGCACGAAGAAGAAAATGATCGACGCGGCGTAGGAGAAGAGAAACGCGACGAGGACCCAGGTCCGCCGCCGCAGAAAGGCCGCGATCCCCGCGAGGGCGAGGGGGGCGATCAGGCCGAAGGGGATGTGCAGCGCCCGCGTCAAGCCGCCGTACCGCATCTGAAAACGGTAGCTCTCGATCTGGGGGATCTCCACGTCGGAGAAGAAGAAGACCGTCTTGCGCAGCAGAAGCCGCGCCTCCGCGCCTGGGTTTTCCCGGATCCAGCGGATCGCCCGGTCGCTCCACTCGCGGGAGAGGGCGGTCGGCGTGAGCGACCGCCCGACCTCTCTCTCCAGCAGCCCCTTCCCGGAGGGGTCGTTGTCCACGTCGAGCCCCTTCGGCTTCTCGTATGCGCCGGAAGACTCCGGCCCGTTGCCGATGTAGAAGTTCAGGCCGCCGTTGGAGGTGAGCCAGACCCAGTCGCCGCTCGCCGCCCGGTTTCGCGCCGTCACCAGGCCGACCACCACGAGGAGCCCGCCGAGGAGAAGCGCCGGCGCGCGGAGGTCCGGTCTCCCCCCTTTCTTTTCCGGCAGGGCGACGGCGGCGAGCGCGAAAGGAAGAAAGAAGAGAAGATTTCCCTTCCCCACCGCGGCGAGCCCGAAGAGGATCCCCGTGAAAAAGAGTCCCGCCCCGGTCCGCTCCCCGCGGGGGCGGATGATCCGGTCCAGGATCCAGAGGATCAGCGTGACCGCCAGCGTCGTGTATAATATAGTTCCCACATAAAACAAAAAGGGGCCGTAGAAAACGGCCGCGACCGCCGCGATCATCGCCCGGGTGGGCGAGAGGAGCCGCGAACCGATCCGGTAAATCAGAACCGGCACGAAGGCGGCGATCAACGCTTGGAGGACGCGGACCAGGTCGAGGTTTCGTCCCGCCGCGCCGTAGACGAGGGCGAGAAGATGGGGGTAGAGGGGCCCCATGAAGTAGGCCTCGTCGCCGACGAGCCCCTCTTCGAGGATCTCCCGGGCGCGCAGGTCGTAGTAGCGGGCGTCCAGCCCGAGGGCGTCCAGGAAGGGGTTGCTCCGCGCGTCGGCCAGGTAGAGCAGGCGGAGAAGGAGGGCGCTCGCATAGAGGGCGAGAAGGATGCGGCGGCGCGACAGGCGACGTTTAGGCCGTTCCATCCCTCCCCCCCTCCGGCGCCGGCTTGGGGTCGAAAAACCCGCGAAGCCCGTAAACGACTCCGCCGAGGAGCCCGTTGATCAAGAAGATGCCGTAGACGAGGACCGAGAGGAAGACCGCCTCCGCTTCGCCGGTTCCGAAAAGGCCGAGGACGATAACCAGCACGCCCTCCCGGATCCCCATGCCGTTGAGCGAAATCGGGATCATCCGTCCCACCTCGACGAGGGGCATGAGGAGGAAGAAGTGCACCGGCCCCAGATCGATCCCGATGGAAAGACCGAGTACCCAGCAGCTCACCACCCAGACCGCCCGCGAGAGGACGGACAGGAAGAGCGCCCAACCCACTTCACGGCGGCGCCCTTTGTAGAAATCGAGGGTGTCGTAGAATCCCGCCGCCTTCTCCCGGAGCCCGAAGCGCCGGAGTCCCGATTCGAAGGGTCGGAGAAGCGGCTCGAGGCGTCGAACGTTTCTCCTGCGGATGACCAACGTGCCGAAGAAAAATGCCGCCGCCATTCCCCCCTCGGCGAGGAGAAACCAGCGGCGCTCCGGCAGGTCGCTCCGGAGGAGGAAAAATGCGCCGAGGCAGAGGGGGAAGAGGACGTAGAGGCCGAGAAGCCTCTCCACCACGATGGACGCCATGGCCGTGGTCTTGCGTCCGGTGTGGCGGGCGAGATCGATGACGCGGATCACGTCGCCGCCGATGGAGGTGGGCATGAAATTATTGAAGAACATACAGACGAAGTAATAAGAGCCGAGCCGGAGCATCGAAACCCGTACGCCGAGGGCGTTCACCAGGACCCGCCAGCGGACCGTGTTGAGCGCCACCATCACCAGGTTGAGTGCGTATCCGATCGCCACGAGCCCCGGCCGGACGCCCGCGCCGATCCGCCGGAAATCGTCCCAGTCCACGCGGGAGAGGACGAGCGCCAGCAGGAACACCGTGACGGCGAGGCGCAGCAGCTTCCCTTTCAAAGGCCGGTTCCCTTCCGCCGGTAGACACGAATGTCGCCCAGCATGCCCACGGGTTCGAATTCCCGCTCGATCGCCTCGAACACCCGCGGCGCGTAGAGAGAGAAGCGGCGCTCCTCCCGCCCGTCGATCGGCGCATCCCGGAGGAGAACCATACGGGTCGGCTTCTCCGTCAGATCCCGGATGTAGCGGTCCTCCTCCTCGCGCGAGTCGAGGGCTCGCCGCAGGTGGATGTAGGCGGTCGGGTTCCTCCGGTCGAAGAGGAAGTAGGTCATCTGCAATCCGGGAACGCTGAGAACATAGTCCCCGGGCCGCGAGTAGCGGTCCACGGTTTCGCCGAGCACCGTCAGAAAAGCGGCCTGCTCCCGGGTGGTGCGGAGCGGCGCGCGGTCGAAGGGGAGCCGCTGCGTCTCCCCGCCGCCGAGCTGGGCGAGGGAACCGGTGTAGTAGGGGGGGATCGGCTGGAATCCCTCGGCGGCGATCCGAGCCGCGCCGTAGCTGTCCCACCACGTCTGGGAATAGTTCAGGAGTAAAACGAACACCGCCACCGGCAGGATCCCGGCGAGGGCGTTGCCGAGGAAAGGCCGGCGCCGCGCCGTTTCGTCGAACAGCCAAAGAAGCAGGATCCAGGCGGGCGCGAGGGACTGGAGCAGGTGGGCCAGATCGCTCCTCCAGAGGGTCTGGTTGAAGGCGAGCAGCCCGAAGAGGGCGTAGACCAGGAGCCGCCTCCCCCCTTCCCCGCCGGTCCCGGCTCTCCCGGCTCTCCATGCTGTCCCGGCCCGCCCGAGACGAACCGCGCCGACGGCGAAGGCGGCGAGATAAAGCGGAACCGGCGCGTAGTAGAGGAGCCGGAGGAGGAAAAACCCCGCGCCGCGCACGTCGCCGCGGATCGGGTGGAAGAGGGGCGGGAAGGGGAGCGTGTTGGTCTGATTGTCCCGCATCCCCGCGAGGAGCACCTTGCCCGCCCCCTCGGCGAGCCCGCCGGAGAAGGCGAAGGCGACGATCACCGGCGCGACCGGCGCGGCGGCGGCGGCGAGAAAGGCGAGCGCGCGGCGAGGCGTCTCGCCCGTCCAACGCTTCAAGGCGAAAAGGACGAGATAGACGAGAACGCCGAAGGCGCCCAGGTCCTGGCGGAAGAGGAAAGCGAAGCCGGCGGCGAGACCCGCGAGAGCCGCCGGGCGGAGCGAGTCCCGCCGGCCCAGACCGGCGAAGGCGATCAGTTGGAGAAGGACGAACAGATGGAAGAAGCTCTTGTGCCAGGGGCCGGGGGCGACGATGAAGAGGAGCGCCGCGGCGAAGGCGGCGGGGCGGGAGAGAACACGCCTCCCCGCCGCGTAGGCGAGAAGCACGACGGCGACCCGCAGGATCACCCAAAAGGCGCGAAGCACGAGCAGGTTCTCTCCGAAGAGGCGGAAGAGACCCGCCACCAGATAGAAACGGCCCGGCGCGTAGGTGTGGTGGAAATCCCGGTAGAGGACCTGGCCGTCCAGGATACGGGTCACCCCGCCGAGAAGATAGCCCTCGTCGTCGTTGACCCCCACGTCCCAGTAGACGAGAAAGAGGGCCAGCGAGAGAACGGCCAGCCCCAGAACGAGGGTCCACTCCGATCGTTCGTCCGTCGCCGCCATCTCTCTACCCCACGTAGCCCATGCCCTTCAGCCGGTCGATGATCTCCCGCCTCTCCGCGTCGTCCAGGTCCAGCTCCTCCGGCCGCGCCCGCTCGTAGGGAGGACGGAACCGGACCGGGTTCTCCCGGAGCCAATCCGGACGGAGCGCCGCCTCGATCACGCGGCCGTCCATGTCCTCCGGCACGCCGAGGCCGAAAACGTGGAGAACCGTGGGCGTCACGTCCGCGATGGAGAGGGTTTCGATCCGCCCCGCGCCGCCGAGGAAGGGGCCGCCGCGGGCGAAAAAGACGCCGTCCATCCGGTGATCGCCGGAGTTGCCGAAGGTGGGCTCGAGAAAGCGCCGGGTCGTGAAGTCCACGATGCCGAGCGCTTTGTGCTTCATGTCCCGGGGGATGAAGAGAACGTCCGGCATCCGCTCGACGTAGGGCCCTTCGTAGCGTTCCTCCCGGCGGAACACCTCGGCGAGGAGCGGGCCGCCGTCCTCGGGATCGCGGATCTCCCGCAGCTTGTCGACCAGCTCTCCGGCGGTCCGGTCGTAGTCGGCGGGATCGACGGAACCGAACCGCTCCCGCCCGCGGAGATTCACGTAGATCTGGCCGTAGTTCCCCTTCGAGAAGGCCCGGGTTTTTTCCCAGTCGATGTTCTCCAGGGAGAGGAAGATCCGGTTGATCCGGTCGAAGAGGACCGAACGCGCCCCCACGCCGCGCGAGAGACGAAGCCCGGCGAGCCCGAACCGCATGGCGGCGCGGTAGCCGAGGGCGGGGGTGAAGCCGAGCCGAAAGAGGAGCGTCTTCAGACGCGTCGACAAGTCCCTTCGCAGACGAAGAAATCCGTTTTCCCAGAGCCAGACGTTGAAATTCATATAGGTGTGAATCGGTCCGAAGCCGTGATCGGACATGATGATTTCCGTCGCGTCCGGATCGAACCCGCGGGCCGCTTCGCCGACGAGCCTCGCCGTTTCGTCCACCTCGCGGTAGTAGTCCAACACCCGATCCCTGTGGGCGCGCGACTCTTTCCGGTTCGAATGGGGGTGGGTCTCGTCGAAAACGTGCCAAAGCTCGTGCTGCACCCGGTCGGTCCCCTCGAAATAGGTGATCGCGAAGTCCCACTCCCGCTCCTTGAGCAGCTTGAGGCTCACGTTCCGCCGGTACTCGAGGATGCGGAACGCCTCGTCGAGCACGCGGTCCACCTTTCCCTTCTGGTAGACCTCCTTGTGGTAGATCGGATAGGGGCCGAAGGCTTCCTCCAGCTCATCGAGAAGCTCCGGCGGCCGGGTGAAATCGCGCGCCCCCGGCGGCGTCAGGAACCCGCTGATCAGGGTCCCCCGCACCGGGTCGGGCGGATAGGTGACCGGCACGCCGAGCACGAGCACGCGCCGCCCCTCGCGGGAGAGGATCTCCCAAAGGGGAATGCCGTCCCGGACGGTGGCGTTCACCGGAGTCTGCTCGAAGGTGCCGCCCCGGCTGTAGAGGAACTCGAAGATCCCCGTCTTCCCCGGGTTCTTGCCGGTCATGAAGGAAACCCAGGCGGGTGCGGTAATGGGCGGGAAAGTGGAACGGAGAGGGGCGGTCACCCCCTCGCGCCGGATCGACGCGAGGTAGGGAAGGACGCCGTCGTCCATCCAGGGATCGAGGGTGTCGAACGTCACGCCGTCGATCCCCGTGATCAGCACGCGGCTCATCCCTCTCTCCTCCTCTTCCGGCCGAGCACCGCGAGCGACGCGGTGAGTAGGACGGCCGCCGCGGACACCCCGGCCCCGGCGCGGAACGACGCCGGGCGGTAGCGGAAGTCTATCACATGCTCACCGGCGGGCACATGCACGCCGCGAAAGGCGTAATCCGCCCTGTAGACCCGCGCCGCTTCACCATCCACCGTCGCCGTCCAGCCGGGATACCAGGCATCGGCGAGAAGAAGAAAAGCGGGCTCCGGGGTTCGGGCGCGCACCGTCACCCTGTCCGGTTCGTAGCGCTCAATCCGCGTATCGGCCACGCGCTCCCCCGCGACGAGCGGCGGGGAGTGCGGGGACTCCTCCTCCAGGAAGAGCGTGTCCGCCGGGTCGAAGCCGGGGCGGCCGATCCTCTCGAGGATCCTTTCCGGCGGGAGCGTCTCCCAACGGAAGTGCATCGTCGCCCGCGGGAGCGGCTCGACCGTGCGGAGAGGCGCCGGCGCGCCGTCCGCCCGGAGCGTCCAGACCCTTCCGCCGACGAGGCGGAGGATGGGAGAGTCGAGGCTCTCCAGCCTCTGCAACGGCAGGTAGCGCCGGTAAGAGTAGAGACCCGGCTCGACCCTCTCCCACAGACGGCGGTAGCGGTCCAGATTGAGGGCGTTGATGCCCGCCGTGTCGTCGATCCCGTAGAGGGAAGCGGTGGCGGGCGGGAGGAAATCGCGCGCCGCCACGCCGAACCGGACGAGCCTCCCCTCCCCTCCCAGTTCTCCGCGGATCGCCCGGATCTCCGGCGTCTCGCGGAAGGTGGACTCCGCCGGAAGGGTAAGGTGGAAACGGCTCCCGAAGAGGAAAAGATCCGCGCCGGCGAGAAGCGCCGCGCCGGCGAGAAATCCGCGGCGACCGATGCGCCCCCGGAAGAGGACGAGCCCGATCCCGAGGAGCGCGAAGAGGGCGGTGGTGACCCCCGAAGCGCGCGCCGTCCCCGCCACCGGCCCGGGAGGCACCCTCCCTCCCGACAGGGCGCGGATGATCTCCTCCGGAGCGAGCGCCGCGGCGGCTGCGGCGAGAAGGATCGCGACGAGCCCGGCGAGAAGCGCCCGGGGGATCCCCCTCTCCCCGCGCGCCAGACGGTCCACCCCCATGCCGAAACCGAGGGACGCGGCGAAGAGGGGGAGAAGGATCAAACGGTCCGGGCGGGAGAAACGGAAACCGGGAAGGTGGAAGGCGAGGTTCGCCGCCGGCGTCCCCCAAATCACCAGAAGCGGAAGCAGGAAAAGCCCTCCCAGGAAGAACCGGCGGCGCCCCCTCACGATCCCGTACAGCCCGAGGACGAGGGGAAGAACGCCGAAATAGTTCAGCGTCGAAACATAATTCTGTCTAAAAAGCCCGTTTCCCCTCTGAAAGAGAGGGGACCAGAGATTCTCTTGCATCGGATTGCCGAAGAGATCGGGCACCAGCGCGCGGAGGAGCATGAACGGGTGATGGGTCCCGGAGAGAAAAGTGGCCGTGTCCACCGGGTCCCGGGTGGAGTGGCGCAGGAACTCCGCCGTCGGCAGGAGTTGAAAAGCGGCGAGGGCGAAGGAGAGAACGACCGCGGCCGCGCCTGCGGCGAGCACCCGGCCCGGCCGTTCCCCCTCGCGGAGGGCCCAGGCGGCGAAGAGGAGCCAGGCGACGGCGTAGTAGACGTGGATCAGCGTCTGGGGGAACCCGGCCGTCGCCGCCAGGGCGAGGGACGCGGCGAGAAGCGCCGCCTGCCGCGCACCCGGTTTGCGAACCAGACGATTCGCCGCGAAGACCGCCATCGGGAGCCAGGCGGCGGTAGCCACGAAGGTGGGATGGCCGGTTCGGGTGAGAAAGAAGGGGTTCAGCTCAAAGGCGACGGCGGCCGCGATCGATCCGCCCCGCCCCACCCCGAAGGAACGGGCCGCCCGATAGGCGAACCACCCCCCGAGCACGAAATGGATGATCAGAAACCACCCCATCGCCCGCATCGGCTCCATCGCGTAAAGGGCGAGGTTCACCGGGTAGAGAAGGGAACTCTGAAAATCGGCGAGAAAGGGCTGGCCGCAGAAGGTGGTCGGATCCCAGAGGGGGAGTTCACCGCGGCGCATCCAGGTCGTCGCGAAGACGCGCCGGGGATAATAGGCGAGGGCGCAGTCGGTGTTCACCGCCGGAGGGGCGATCTCTTCCGCCGTGGCGTGGCGTCGCCAGGGCTCCCACCGGTTCGGATTGCAGGGGATCTCGACCCGATCGCGAAAGGCGGCCTCCCGGAAGAACAGGAGCGCGACGCCCAGGAAAATGAGAACGATGAAACGGCGCGCCTTCATGAAAAGGTAGGCTAGCCCCTCACCGGGCCCGGCGCAAGCGAATTGCCCGGAACCCGAGCGCCGCCAGGGCGGCGAGGGAAAGCAGGGAAAGCGCCGAGCCGACCCGGAAGGAGAGGGGACGATAGGTGAAGACGACCCGGTGCGCGCCGGCGGGAATCGCTACGCCCCGTAGGATCCGGTTGGTGCGCCAGATCCGAGCCGGCGCGCCGTCGACGGAAACACGCCAACCGGGATAGAACACATCGGCGAGGACGAGAAGTCGCGCCCGGCCGGCGGCGCAGTCGACGACCACCCTCTCCGGTTCCCTCTCCACGATCACGGCCGTCTCCTCCGTGGGCTCTCCCCCCCCGAAAGGGGCCGCCTCGGGCCGCCCGCCTGCGCCCGCCGGAAAAGCACGAGCCGCTTCCTCCACGCCGGGGAAGTTCCCTTCGACGACGGCGACGACCCGGTTCCGCCGGCCCCGGCGGGCGAGGACCTCCATCGCCTCCTCCGCCGATCCGACCGGCACCGCCCGCTCCGCCAGAAAAACCCGGGGGAAGGCGAAGCGGTCCTCGTAGACGCGGAAACGCCCTTCCCGGGCGAGACGATAGCGCTCCTCGGGGAAACGCGTCTCTTCGAGGAGGCCGGAGACGGCGGGCGGGGCGATCACCCAGCGCGCGGCGAGCCGCGCCAACAGCATCGAACGCAGCTCCCACGTCTGTTCGATCGGGTTGATCCTTCTCTCCTTCACCGCGCCGGGGGCGAAGGCGTCCAGGTAGGCGCGATATTCCTTAATATTCAAAGCGTTATATCCGGCCACGTCCTCGATCCCGAATATGCCGGGAAGGTTCGGCGGCAGGTTCTCTTCCTCGAATCGGACGACCCTTCCCTCCGCCGCGCCCTCGCGAAGAAAAAGGATCTCCGGCCTCTCCCGGGGAAGACCCTCTTCGCCGACGGTCACGTGACGGCTCCGCGCGACGAGGGCCGGATCGAGCACCAGCACCGCCGCGGCCGCGACGAGAAGAAACAGGGATCGGCGGATTCTCGGGGGAACGAGGAAGGGAACGAGCGCCGCGCCGAGAACGAGAAGGGTCCGAGACGCCCGCGCCGCGGCGAAGGGGGAGGTGCCCGCCGCCAGGGCCCCCGCGTCGCCGGCGATCCGGCCGGCGATCCGGCCGGCGATCCCCCCGCCGAACAGGAGGAGCGCCGCGGCGGCCGCGGCGAGCGCGGCGGCGGCGAGCACCGCGCAGCGCCTCCCCCCCGCTCCCCCGCGCAGGCGATCGAAACCGAAGGCGGCGGGAACGACGAGGGCGATCGAAAACAGGTGGACCACCCGGTCGACCCGGGACCCGGAGAGCCCCGGTACGAGGGAGATCATCCGGAGAAGCGGCGTGCCGAGCAGAAGGAAGGCGGCCGCCGCGCCGGCGATGATCAGGAAACGGGCGCCGCGATCGCGCAGCGCGGTTCGAAAACCGACGGCGGCGAAGAGGAGCGTTCCGGCGCCGGCGTAGCACGCGGTGGAGAGAAAGGACTGCCAGTAGTGGCCGTCGCCGCGGGAGAGCAGGTGCGCCCAATCATCCCCGTCGAAGGGGGAACCGAGCCAATCCGGAACGAGCAGCCTGAGGAGCGCCGCCGGGTGCCACGCCGAGGAGAGGAGCGTCGGCCAGGCGAAACGGATCCGGTCCGAGTGCCCGATCAGCTCGGCCGTCGGCACGATCTGGGCCGCCGCGAGCCCCGCGCCGAGAAGGAAGCCGCCCGCCGCGCGGAGGATCGAACGCGTCCCCCGCTCCCCACGGACCTCCAGCCACTGATGAACCGCCCACGCCCCGGCGAGAAGGCTCGCCCATACCAGGATGGGCGGGAAACCGGCGAGGATCGTCCCGGCGAAGACGAGGGCGAGCACCGCGATGCTTCCGCCATGAATCGTTCGCCGCACCGACCAGAGAAGCGCCGGGATCCAAGAGGCGGCGGCGAGCATGGTGCTCTGCCCCGTCCGAACCGCGAGGGCGTCACCGGCGGCGAAGAGCATCCCTCCGACGAGAGCGGCGCCCGGCGACAGCCCGAGAGACCGGAGGAGGAGGAGCATCCCCACCGCGGCGACGACGAGATGGATCCAGACGAAGAGCCCCGCCTGCCTCTCCGGCGCGAAGGGGAGGAGCGCCCAGTTGACCGGGTAGAGAACGCCGGACTGGAAGTTCGCCAGAAAGGGCTGTCCGCAGAAAGACCAGGGGTCCCAGAGCGGGATCCTCCCCTCACGGAGCGCGGTGGAGGCGAGCACCCGCCTCGGATAGTACGAGCGCAAACAATCCGAATTGAAGGACGCTCCGTCCTCCGAGGACGGTCCCCAGGGCTCGAAGAGATCCGCCCGGTAGGTGACCAGATAACGATCCGGCGCGAGATCCATCGGGAAAAGGGCGAGAAGGGCGAGGATCGAGGCGGCGGCGAGAAGGATCTTCCGTCCGGTTCCGTTTCCGTTCATGCTCCGCCTACGCGGAAGAAGGACGCTCCGGCTTGTCGGAGCGGAGGTAGATTTTGATCCACATCTGAATGAGTTCGCGGATCGTCGAAAAGACGTGACTCGCCCGGACCGTGCTTCTTCCCGCAGGCCTCGGATAATGCCGGACGCCGATTTCGGTCACGCGCATCTTGTGCCGCACCGCCTTGGCGAGGATCTCCGTGTCGACGAAGAATTTCTTCGATTCGATGGTGATTACGTCGAACACCTCCCGGCGGAAAAGCTTGAAGGCGCAATCGATATCGCGCACCCGGATCCGAAAGATCATCCGCGCCGCGAGGTTGTAGCACCAGGCCAGGAAAAGGCGCGTCAAGGGGTCGAAACGGTAGATGCGGAACCCGACGACGATGTCGTAGTCGTCGATGGCGGGAAGGAAGTTTTTCATCTCCTTCATATCGAACTGGTTGTCCGAGTCGGAGTAGAAGATGTAGCGCTTGGACGCCGCCTCGAAGCCGGTCTTGAGGGCCATGGCGTAACCGAGGTTCCTGGGGTGGCGGATCAGGCGGATACGCGGGTCGGCGGCGGCGAGCGCCTCCACCCGTGCGGCGGTGGCGTCCCGGCTCCCGTCGTCGACGAAAAGGATCTCGAAATCGGAAATCCCGGCGGCTTCGGCCGCCTCGACGGCGCGGCGCGCCGACTCCCCGACGTTCTCTTCCTCGTTGTAGGCGGGGAAGACGATACTGATCTCTCGGACCATGACCGCTCACCTTCAGGCGGAGGAATCGCGCTCCCCCTCCAAAACCACTTTCGAGAGATCGGCCAGCCCCCGGAAAAGCTGAGCCGTGCCTTGGAGAAGGGCGATCCGGTTCCGCCGGACCAGATCGTCTTTGTCCATCACGAGCACCGCGTCGAAGAAACGGTCGATGGGGTCGCGCAGCGTGAGGAGCATCTCCATCGCCCGGCCGTACTCCCCCGCCTCCAGCGAGACGACGTATCCTTCGCGGATCGCTTCGGCGGCGGCGGCGAGCCCCTTCTCCTCCTCCTGCCGGAAGAGAGCCGGATCGGGATCGCCGGCCGGCTCCTGACCCTTCAAGATGTTCATCACCCGCTTGCACCCGAAGACCAGCCGCTCGAAAGAAGCGTCTGCGCGCGCTGCATCGATCGCCCGGATCCGAGGCTCCAGATCCGCGGGCCGGTCGATGCCGATCTCGAGCACGGCGTCGGTCACGTCGTAGGGAAGACCCTTCTCGTCCACCAGGAGGTTGCGGATCCGCCGCCGGAAAAAACCGCGCAGGTCGCCGAGGATCTTCTCCGGGTCGTCGAGACGCCCGCCGTACACCTCCACGCCGGCGGCGAGGAGTCGGCCGAGATCGAGGCGGACCCTCTCCTCGGCGAGCATGCGGACCACGCCGAGGGCGCTCCGGCGGAGGGCGTAGGGATCCTGGGAACCGCTCGGGACGAGACCGGCGGCGAAGCAGCCGATCAGCGTGTCGATCCGGTCCGCCAGCGACAGGATCACCCCCGGCACCGTCTCCGGGAGCGCGTCGCCGGAAAAGCGGGGGAGATACTGCTCGAAGATCGCGCGCGCCACGTCCTCCTCCTCGCCGGAGGCGCGGGCGTATTCCATTCCCATGTAACCCTGCAGTGCGGTGAACTCCTTGCCGTCCCGGATCATCTCGGTGGTGAGATCCGCCTTGGCGAGACGGGCCGCGCGGGTCGCCGCCCCCTTCGCCTCCGGCGCCGCCTCGGCGGCGAGCCGTCCGGCGATCGCCTCGATCCGCTCGGTCTTCTCGAGGAGGGAGCCCATCCCCTCCTGCCACAGGATGCGGTCGAGACGCTCCACCCGCTCGGCGAGGGGGACGGAACGGTCCTCGTTCCAATAGAACTCGGCGTCCGCCAGGCGGGCGGCGAGCACCCTTTCGTTGCCGGCGCGCACCTCCGCCTCGTTTCCCGCCGTCCCGTTGGCGACGGCGACGAACCGCGGAAGGAGCCGGCCGCTCTCGTCGGCGACGGAGAAATACTTTTGATGGGAACGCATGGCGGTGATCACCACACGTGCCGGTAGGGCGAGGAAGCGTTCCTCGAAACGTCCCACCACCGCGTGGGGATGCTCGACCAGGTAGCCGACCGTGTCCAGAAGTCCGGGGTCGTCGATCACGCGCCCTCCCTCGGCCGCCGCCGCCTCGGCGATCGACTCGGCGATCCGCGAACGCCTCTCCTCGGGTGAGACGATCACGAAGGCGGCGCGGAGCGCCTCCTCGTAGGATTCGGGAACGTCGATCCTCACCGGATCGGGATGGAGTTGCCGGTGACCGCGGCTCGTCCGCCCGCTCCGCACGCCCGCCACGGCGATGTCGATCACGTCCCCGCCGAGAAGCGCGACGATCCAACGGATGGGACGGGCGAAGACGAAGCCGCCGGACTCCCAGCGCATGGTCCGCGGGAAGGGGAGCGACGCCAGGATCTCCGGCACCAGGTCCGCCAGGATCTCCGCCGTCGCCCGCCCATGGTCGGTCACCGTAGCGGCGAGGTACTCTCCCTTGTCGGTGGTCACTTTCCGCAGGTCCGTCAGCGCGATCCCCTGGGTCTTGGCGAAGCCGATCGCCGCCTTGGTCGGGTTTCCGTCGGCGTCGAAAGCGATCCGCGCCGGCGGCCCGGTCACCTCACGCTCCCGGTCCGGCTGCATCTCCTCCACGGCCAGGGCGCGCAGCGCCAGCCGCCGCGGGGTGGCGAAACGCTCCATCCTCTCGAAGAGGATCCTCTCCCCGGTGAGACGCGACGCGAGCTTTTCCGCGAAGGCGTCCAGCGCCGGCGACAGGTACCCGGCGGGGATCTCCTCGGTGCCGATCTCGATGAGCAGCGTCTTCCTCACGCCCCCTCCCCCTTCCCGAGCAGGGGGAAGCCGAGGCTCTCCCGCTTCTCGATGTAGGCGACCGCCGCCTTCCGGGCGAGCTTGCGGATCCTGCCGATGTACGCGGTCCGCTCGGTTACGCTGATGGCCCCGCGCGCGTCGAGCAGGTTGAACAGGTGGGAACACTTGACGCAGTGATCGTAGCCGGGAAAGACGAGCCCCTTCGCCAGAAGACGCTCCGCCTCCGCTTCGTAACGGCGGAACAGGTCGAAGTGAAAATCGATGTCCGCCTCCTGATAATTAAGATGGCAATATTCCACCTCGGACTGACGCAGCGCCTCCCCCCAGGTCAGCTCTTCGGTCCACCGGACGTCGAAAAGCGAACGGACCCCCTGAATAAACATGGCGAGCCGTTCCAGTCCATAGGTCAGCTCCACCGAGATCGGGTTCAGGTCCAGGCTGCCGGCCTGCTGGAAGTAGGTGAACTGGGTCACCTCCATCCCGTCGAGCCACACCTCCCAACCGAGCCCCCAAGCGCCGAGGGTGGGCGATTCCCAGTCGTCTTCGACGAAGCGGAGATCGTGGCGGTTCAGGTCGATGCCGATCGCTTGGAGCGATTCGATATAGGCGTCCTGCACGTCCGTGGGCGACGGCTTCAGGATCACCTGATACTGGTGGAATCCCTGCACGCGGTTCGGGTTCTCGCCGTACCGGCCGTCCTTGGGCCGCTTGGAAAACTCCACATAGGCCGCCTTCCACGGTTCCGGTCCGAGCACCCGGAGAAAAGTGGCGGGATTGAATGTCCCGGCGCCCACCTCGGAGTTATAAGGGGTCGCGATCAGGCAGCCCCGCTCGGACCAATACCGCTCCAGGGCCATGATGATTTCTTGAAAAGTCAAAGATGTCTCCTCTTACGAACCGGGCGTGAGAAGCCCGAGGGCTCGGAAGGGGTCGCGTCCCAAGCCGTGCTCCCGGAGGAACCGGCGAAGCGCTTCCCGCCCTTCCCCCGTCTCCCGTGGGGCCGTGGGAGCGGGCGGGCGACCGCCGCGGGAGAGCGTCCGGAAACGTTCGAGCGTGCCGGGCGAGAGGATCAGCCCTCCTTCGCCGTGGCTCCCGCAGACCACCCCTCCCGCGCGAGCGTCGAAGAGGACCGGGCCCGGCCCGGCCGGCTTCCCGCAACGGAGGCACCTCTCCAGCTCGGGACGGAAACCGGCGTCGGCGAGGGCGGCGAGAAGGAATCGCCAGAGCATGTCCTCCAACTCCTCCTTCGGGCCGTTCTCCGCGCGGGCGAACGCCTCCAGCGCAAGCGCGAAAAGTGCTTCCGCGGGCGTCTCTTCCCGCTTCAGCCCGGCGAGTCCGTCGATTATGGCATAGGCGTATGCGAGCCGCAAGAGCGACTCCCGGAGGGCGGAAAAGGCGGTCACCAGGTCGCACTGGGAGAGGGTCTGGAGGTCGCGGCTCTCCTTTCGATAGTACACGGCGAGAACATGATTGGTCGGTTCCAGCACGCCGCCGAAGCGGCTCCGGGCGCGGCGGGCCGCCTTGGCGACCACCCGGACCGGACCGCGGCGGCGCGTGAAGAGGGAAACGATCAGGCTCGAGTCGCCGAGCCGGGTGCGGCCGAGCACGATCGCTTCGTCCCGTTCGATCGGCATGACGGATCAAATCCTGCCGAGGAAGAAGGCGGCTATCGCGAAATAGATAAGAAGATTCAGCAGATCGTTGGAGGTGGTGACGAATGGGCCGGTGGCGAGGGCGGGGTCGAAACCGAGGCGGCGGAGCGTGATCGGGAAGAGGGTCCCCGTCGTGGAAGCCACCAGAATAGAGGAAAACATGGAGCACCCCACGATCAGGCCGAGCAGGCCGCTTCCGTGCCAGACCGTCGCCACGAGGGAGACGAGGCCCGCGATCACCAACCCGTTCACCGAAGCCACCAGGAACTCCCGCGCGACTCGGCGCCAGATCCGGTACACCTCCATCTCGCCGAGGGCGAGGGCGCGGACCACGATGGAGGAGCACTGGATCCCCACATTCCCCCCCATGGCGGTGATGACGGGGACGAAGAAGGCGAGCGCCAGAATCCGGTGGAGCTGCCCCTCGAAGCGGCTCATCAGAAAGGCGGAACCGATTCCGCCGGCGAGGCCGATCAGCAGCCAGGGGAGACGGAGGAAGGAGATCCGGAGAGGAGAGGTCTCGTGGATCTCCTCCTCGCCGGTACCGGACATGCGGGAGATGTCCTCCGCCGCCTCCTCGTGGATCACGTCCACCAAGTCGTCGAGGGTGATCCGGCCGATCAGCCGCTCCTCTTCGTCCACGACGGGGATCTCGATCAGGTCGTGACGGCGGGCCAGATTCGCCACTTCCTCCTGGTCCATGTCGGCGGGGACGCGGACGACGTCGTGTTCCACGTAGCGATCCACCGATGCGTTCGGTCGCGCGATGGCGACCCTCCAGATCGGAAGGATCCCCTTCAGCCTCCCCCTCTCGTCGATCACGTAGATGTTGTGGACCTGCTCCACCTCCTCCGCCCGCTCCCGGAGAGCCCGAACCACCTCCTCGGCGGTCCCGTGCTCCTTCACGGCGACGAACTCGCTCTCCATGATCCCGCCGGCGCTCTCCTCGGGATACTCGAGGAGTTTCTGCAGGCTCTCCTGGTCTTCCTCCTCCAGGAGCGCCAAGACGCGCTCGGCGTCTTCATCTTCCATCTGGCCCATGATGTCCGCCGCGTCGTCGGTGGGAAGATCGTCCACCAGCCGGGAGATCTCTTCGTCGGACAGGTCGGCGAGCAGGGTGGTGAGGGTCGGGTCGTCCACGCGGGAGAGCACTTCCGCGCCGGTCTCTTCGGGAAGGAGATGGAAGAGGCGCGCCTTGTGATCCTCGTCGGCGAAGTTGAGCAGTTCCGCCACGTCGCCGGGATGCTCTTCGCGAAGAATCGCGGCGATGCGGGCGAAGTCCTCCGCCTCCAGGAGTTCGTCGACCCTCTGAGCGAGAACGGGAAGGGGCCTATCCATCTTCCGCCTCCCTCCCGCCGTCGCCGGAGAAACGGCGCCATTCCAGGGGAGGGACGGAGCCGCCGGAGATGACGAACTTGACCGCCTCCTCCACCCGGATCGGGAGCGGGATCACGTCCTCGCGGCGGAGAAGAAGCAGAAATCCGGATGTGGGATTGGGCGTCGTGGGGAGGAAGACCGAGACCAGGTCCTCGCCGTCCGTGTCCTGGAGAGGCGCGTGCAGGGTGCCGGTCTGAAACGCCACGGCGTAGACGCCCGTGCGCGGGTATTCGACGAGAACGACGCGGCTGTACTCGGACCGCTTGTCGCCGAGCAGGGCGGTGCTGATCTGCTGCACCCCGCTGTAGATCTGCCGGACGATGGGGATCCTGTGCAGCAGGTAATCGCCGAGGGCGATCAGCCGGCGGCCGAGCAGGTTGGAGGCGAAGAGGCCGATGAGCAGGATCAGGATCAGCGTGGCGACGAAACCGGTGCCGGGGATCCGCCTTCCCACGTAGTGGCTGATCAGGTCGCCGAGGAAACCGTCGACGGCGATGAAGATCTTCCAGAGCAGCCAGGTGGTGATCGCCACCGGCAGGATGACCAGCAGCCCGGTGACGAAGTATGTGCGCAGCTTCCGGAACATGGCTCTCTCCGATACCGATCGGGAGTCCCGCGGGGGACACGAAGAGAAACGACCCGCAGGCGGCGCGGGTCGGGAGCGGGAAACGGCTCCGGTCCGAAATCAGCCGCCCGCCGCGCCCTCCGCGACACCCTCCTCCGGCGGGGGAGGCGGGAGTTTGCGAATCCGGACCCGAGCGATCCGTTGTCGGTTCACCTTCTCGACCTTGAACTGAAGACCTTTCTCCTCGAAAGTTTCCCCTTCCTCGGGCACTCGGTCCTCCAGGTCGTACAGATACCCGCCGAACGTTTCGTGGCGATCCGCCGGGAGGTTAATATGAAAGCGCTCGTTCAGATCGTCAATAGAGATCTTGGCGTTCACCACCACCGTGTCGTCGTCGAGAACGATGTAGAGCGCCTCGTCCCGGTCGTATTCGTCCTCGATCTCGCCGACGATTTCCTCCAGCACGTCCTCGAGGGTGACCAGCCCGGCGGTGCCGCCGTACTCGTCGACCACGACCGCCAGGTGTTTCTTCTCCTTTTGAAACTCATGGAGCAGATCGTCCACGCGCTTCGCTTCGGGCACGAAATAGGGCGGGCGCATCACCTGCTCCACAGGCGTGTCGAGCGCCTCCCGCACCGGGCTCCGGAGAAGGTCTTTGGCGTAGAGCAGCCCGACGATCCGGTCGATCCCCTCCTCGTACACCGGCAACCTGGAGTGGCCGTGGGTGGTGATCAAGTCGAGGGCGTCCCGCACGGGGCGGGTCCTCTCCACGGCGATCACATCCACCCGGGGGACCATCAATTCCCGCACCGTCGTTTCGCCGAGTTCGAAGATCGAGTGGATCATCTCCCGCTCCTCATCCTCGATCTCCCCCTCTTCCTCGCCCGCCTCCACCAGGGCGAGCATCTCCTCGGCCGTCGGATAGGGGATGGCCCAGCGCACTCCCATGCTTCTCGCGAACAGGTTCAGGGACCGAACCGTCACCCCCAGGAAGGGGCCGCCGATCCGGATCAGCGCGGAGACCATGGGCGCCGCGCCCAGGGCGATCGCCTCCGCGTTGCCGATGGCGTAGGCCCGGGGCACGGTCTCGGCGGCGAGAAGCAGAACCATCACCACGACGAGGTGGGCCGCGACGGACCAAAAAGCGTGGAAGTCCCGGACCTCGGCGAGCCGGAGGGCGCACCAGAGAACCAGGGAGGCCGACAACAGACGCGCCAGCACGGCGGTGACGCGCAACGCCAAGGTGAGCCGGCGGGGTCTTTTGAGAAGCACCAGGAGAGAGGAGGCGCGCTTCTCCGTCCGGTCGCGCAACGCCTCGCGGATCGGCTTGGAGAGGAAAAAGAAAGCGCTCTCCGCCGCCGCGAGCCAGGCGCTGATCAGGACCAGGACGGTTACGCCCCCGATCCCCCAGAAATAGGCGTTCACGCGAACCTCCGGACCGGTTCGAATCCGGTCTCAGTCCTCCATCCGCAGGTTGTCCACGGGCTCATCGACGGCGAGGGGCGAGCAGGAAACCCCCTCGACCAGAAGACGCCGGAGTTCCCCGGGCGAAGCATCCGGCGGGCCGACCATCTGGACCAGATAGTGTAGCTTGTTCGGCGGATAGAACCAGGTAATCGCCGCCAGAGGCCGTTCGCCCGGTTCGTACTCGGCCCAGAACGCGGTGTTTCCCTCCACCTCGACACGCTCCATCGCCGACAGGCCGGGGGCGAGACGCTCCAGCGTGCGCCGCAGCTTGTCCTGCGAGAAGCCGACGCGCGAGAAGGCGAAAATCCCCAGTTCCTCGCCGCGGGATCCGGCGAGTTTCGCCTCCATGCGGTAGGCGAGAAGCGGTCCTTCCACCTCCTCTTCCAGGCGTTCCTCCTCCACCACGCTCCGCACCACGGTCGCCACGCCGGTCTGCCACTGCACCGGCGAACGGAAACGGAATCCGGCGAGCCGGAAATCGATGGTGTCCCCGTTCTGGGCGATTTGGCCGACCAGAGGGAAGTTGTCGAATCGGGGGTAGGCCTCCAGCATGGATCGGAGAATCTCCTCGTGCTGATACGAATTTCTGTGGCGGGGCGCGCTGAACTCGATCAGCGGGAGGTCGTCCGTGTTGAGCGGGCCCTTCCCCACATACTCCCGGGCCTCTTTCTCGCCGAACATGTAATGACCGAGGAGACGGTAAACGGTTTTCACGTCGATCCGGTCCAGGTCCCGCCGCACCTCGACGCTTTCCATCCGTCGCCGGATCGACTCCGTGTCGATTTGTATCGGCTCGTCCGATCCGAGAAGGAAGACGTTGTTGTCGGCGTTCCACACCTGCACGTAGGGGAAGACCGAGAGGAAGGTGCGCAGGGTGATCCGGAAATCCCGGGGGCTCATGCTGTAATAGTGGAACCACTGGCAGGCGATCCCGCCCGGTTTGAGGTGTTCCCGGAGAAGCTGATAGCACTCGCGGGTGAAGAGATTCGACACGCCGCTGATCCACGGTTTGGAAGGCTCGGAAACGATCACGTCGTAGGCGCGCTCCGAGGCGAGCAGGTAGTTCCGGCCGTCGTCCAGGATCATGCGGACCCGCGGGTTCTTGGTCACGTCGCCGTGCCAGTCCCGGAAGTACGCCGCGGCGCGCACCACCGCCGGCGAGATCTCCACGCATTCGGCGTAGTCCACCGGATGGGTCACCACCGACCCGAGTGTGATGCCGCTCCCGAGCCCGATCACCAGGACCTCCTTCGGATCGGGATGGATCAGCATGGGGATCTGTGAGACCAGGATCTGGTTCGACATGTCCGACGTCGTGGAAGCCTCGGTCCGCCCGTTGATCTGGAGAAAGAGGTTCCCCGCCTCCTGGCTCACCGCCACGTTGGCGTAGGTCCCCTCCTCGAAATAGATGATGTCGTAAGAATAAATGTATTCCCGATAGCCTTTCCGGCCCACCTCGTGCAAGGAGTAGCGCGGGCTGTCGAAGAACCCCGTGTTCAGCATGTACCTGTCCCAGCGGCCGCCGAGCAGCACGAGCACCGCGAAGAGAACCGCCAGCCCGCCGGCGAGAAGGGTCCGGAGGACGAGCCGGGGACGACGGTGGAGCACGATCACGGCGATTGCCGTCGCCAGGTTCACCGCGGCGGCGACTGCGATGGTCTTTTGGGTGCCCAGGAGCGGGATGAAGACGAAGCCGGAGAAAAAGGAGCCGGCGATGGCGCCGAACGTGTTAAATGCATAAACTTTCCCCACGCCCTTTCCTATCTCGTTCACCCGACCGGTCAGCGCCTTCACCACCAGGGGGATGGTGGCGCCGATCAGGAGCGTGGGAACGAACATGACCAGGAAGCAGAGAAGGAACTGGACCATCTGGAAGGACCAGAACCTCTCCCCCATGCGGGCGTAAAGATGGAGAAAGACGGTGGGAAGCCGGTCGAAGAGGGGCGTGACGAGGAGGACGCCGACGGCGATCGCCGCCTGGATCGCGGCGAAGGCGGAGTAGGCGTTGCGGAAACGGTCCGCCAGCCGGGAGATGATCGTGCTCCCGAGGGCGATGCCGAGCAGGAAGGTGGTGAGCATCGCCGCGAACGCGTAGACCGAGCTGCCGAGAACCAGCGAGAGAAGCCGCGTCCAGGCCACCTCGTAGGAAAGGGAGGCGAAACCGGAGAGGGCGATGCCGATGAGGATCGCCCACCGGATCGCGGAAAGTCGGCGATCCGGCGTCTCGGCCTTCTCGGCCGGGGCGCTCTCCACGGGCGCCGCGCCCCCCTCCGAGCGATGCAGCGTCCAGGCGAGGAGCGCCACGATGAAGTTGAGCGCCACCGCGATGAGCGTGGTCTTCCACACGCCGATCGATCCGATGAGCAGATAACCGGCGGAGAAGGTCCCGATCACGGCGCCGAAGGTGTTGAGCCCGTAGAGGCGGCCGACGCCGGCGCCGATCCGGTCGAGGCGGCGGACCACGAAACGGGAGAGCACGGGGAGCGTCGCGCCCATGAAGAGAGTCGGGAGAACGAGGGTCAGAAAGCAGAGCGCGAAGCGGACCAGGCTCATGGAGTAGAAGTCGCCCCCCATGGAATGGGAGGTGAGCACCCAGATCCGGTTCACCAGCCCGAAGAGGACCGGAATGAAGAGGCAGTAGACGCCGGTGGCCGCCTCGAGAATCGCGTAGAGACGAAGCGGGTCGCGCCGTCGGTCGGCGATGCGGCCGAAAAGCCAGCTCCCGATCGCCATCCCCCCCATGAAGGAGGCGAGCACCGTGGAAACCGCGAAGGAGGTGGTGCCGAACACGAGCGAGAGCTGCCGGATCCAGAGCACCTCGTAGACGAGTCCCGCGATCCCCGACAGGAAGAAGCAGAGAAAGACCATCGTCGAAACCCGGTTGCTGTTCATGTGCTGTGTTCTCCTTCCGCCTCTCCGGACCCGGGGGCGGCGGCGGGCCGACACGATCCGGCCACCCGGTCCCGGTATCTCTCGAAAAGCCGCTCCTCAAGGGCGCGCATGCGCCCGCCATCCGGCTCCGTGTCGTGGGTGTGGCCGGCAAGGTGGAGCAGTCCATGGATCATCAAACGGAGGGTTTCCCGGGCGAGCGTCTCTTCCCGTTCCGCCGCCTGCCGCTCCGCCGTTTCCAGGGAGATATAGACGTCCCCGAGAACGCCGCCCGAGTACTCCTCATCGGCGAAACAAAAGGATAACACATCGGTGGGTTGATCGACGTTCCGATAGGAGCGGTTCAATTCGCGGATGCGGTCGTCGGAGACGAAAGCCAAGCCCGCCTCGCCCTCGGCGCCGTGGATCTCCGTGAGGATCTCCTCGGCCAGCCGCCGGAAAAGGGCGACGTCGACCCTATACTTTTCGTTCAGGAGATTTTCTGAGTAGATCTCCAACGGCGAAACGGGCCTCCTCGCGTCGCACCTCGTCGGGGTAGCGGATCCGGGAGTGCATGGCGCTGGTCAGGATCGGCACGAAGCTCTCCTGGATCGCGCGCAGCTCCCGGAAGGTGAGATCGCACTCGTCCAACTGGTTCTCGCGGAACTTGGCGTCCGTTACCTCCAGAATGCGTTCTCGGATACGGCCGGGCGTGGGCTCCACCAGGGCTCGGGTCGCCGCCTCCGCCACGTCGGCGAGCATGACGATGCCGTTCTCCTTGGCGCGGGGCTTCGGGCCCGGATAGCGGAACTCACCCTCGGGCACCTCCGACTCCGGATCCGCCGCCTTCGCCTTTTCGTAGAAGAAGGCCATCAGCGTGTCGCCGTGGTGTTCACGAATGACGTCGACGATCTCCCGGGGGAGCCCCTCTTTCCGCGCCAGTTCGACCCCCTCCCGCACATGGGAGATCAGGATGAGGGCGCTGATCTTCGGCGAGAGCCTGTCGTGCTTGTTCTCGCCTCCCCCCTGGTTCTCGACGAAATACTCCGGTTTGGTCGTCTTCCCGATGTCGTGATAGTAGGCGCCCACCCGGGCGAGCAGCGAGTTCGCGCCGACCCGCTCCGCCGCCGCCTCGCTCAGATTTCCCACCATGATCGAATGATGATACGTGCCCGGCGCCATCAGCGCCAGGTTTTTGAGGAGCGGACGATTCAGATCGGAAAGTTCCAGAAGTGTGACGTTCGTAGTCACGCGGAAGACCGCCTCGAAGACGGGAAGGGAGATCATCGCCAGGCCGACGCTGGTGAAGGCGCCCAACAGGCCGAAACCGATTTTCTGCAACGTTTCCAGCCCCGGCACGAGGTGCAGGAAGTCGGCGGCGCCGATGGAGATCACGTAGGCGGCGGCCAGGTAGAGAAGGGAGTTCCAGAAGCTCTTCCGCTCCCGGAGCCCCGCCACGCCGTAGACCGCCGCCGCCCCGCCCACGCCGAGGGTGAAGACCAGCGGAAGCGGCAGCCCCTCCACCAGGGAGACGAGGAGAAGGAAGGCGCCGGTGAGGGCGATACCGACCCGGTCGTCGAAGAGGAGCGTGGCGAGCATCGCCACCAGGGGAACGGGGATCAAATAGAGCGACAACCCGAATCCCCCCACGAGGGCGGTGAGCCCGATCCCGATCACGCCGATCACCGCGAGCAGCAGCATGTGCCGGTCCCGCGCGTAAACCCGGGGGCGATGCCTGTGGATGTAGAGCGCGAAAAGGACGATCACGGTCATCGCCGCCAGGAGCCGTCCCGCGTGGGGAAGAACGCGCTGCCAGGGGCGCTGCTTCATCCGCTCCTCGGTCCACTTCTTCTCCAGGGACCGAAGCACCCGCACGTGGTTCTTGGTCACCCTCTCGTGGGCGCCGATGATCTTCTGCCCCTTCAGGTAGAACTCGGTGTGCGGGGAGACCGCATCCCGGCGGGCTTGGCGGCGCACTTCCGTTTCGTGCACGTCGTAGAAGAAATTGGGCGCCGCGAAGTGCGTCGTCACCTCGAAGAATGTGTTCAGCTGAGAACGCTGGTCCCCGAAGACCGCCCGACCCCTCTCGGTGGCCAGGATCGAAAGCTCCTCGAGATCCAGGAAGTTGTCGATGCCGAGGACGTACTCCTCGTCGTCCCGGGCGACGGCGATCCGGTCGTATCCCTCGTCCAGGAAGAGTCCCTTGTCGTTCAGCACCCCCTTTTCCAGAACCTCCTGGTAAAAGGCGATCACCTCTTGGCGGAGACGCGTCTCGCTCGCCAGGTCGAGGAGGATGTTCTGCGCCGTCTCGCTCAAGGGGACGTCCAGGTCGGCGATCATCCGGCGCTGGTCTTCCACCTCCCCTTCGGTGTCGATGATCCTCTCCACATCGAGAAAGAACTCCCGGATCTCCTGCTCCATCCGGGTGGTGACCTCTTCGCGCACCTGCACCACCGGGGGCACCTTGGCCGCTTCCGCCTCACGTTCGCGCCGGAGCGTTTCCTCATCTTTCAGGACGGGGAAGTCGAAGGGAGCCAGGATGTCCGCTTTGGCGATCTGCCCTTCCGAGGGGACGAAGAAGTTGCCCGGGCCGAGGGGCATGTAGACGGCCAAGACCACGGCGAGCGTGCCGACGACGATCCCCACGCGAAAGACCGAGATTTTTTCCTTCCGGGGGGAACCGCCGCCGAGACCGAGCCGGTCCGGGGCGCGCCTGCGCCCCCGCCGGGCCCCCGCGGTTTGGCGTGTGCGGAACGTGAAGATTTTCAAGGGTTTACTCCCCTCGCTCCGGACGCTCCTCCGACACTTCGTTTCCCGCCGGAGCGGCGGGATCGTGGTTGTCGAAGGCCCTGATGATCCTCTGCACCAAATGGTGACGGACCACGTCCCTGTCGGTGAGATAGCAGAACTGAATCTCCGGGATGCCCCTCAGGATCGGTTGGATCCGGATCAACCCGGAATCCGCGGCATCGGGCAGGTCCACCTGGGTCACGTCGCCGGTGATCACCGCCCGAGAGTTGTTCCCCAGACGGGTCAGAAACATCTTCATCTGCCCGATCGTGGTGTTCTGCGCCTCATCGAGGATCACGAAGGCATCGTTCAGGGTGCGCCCCCGCATGTAGGCGAGCGGGGCGACCTCCAGGATCCCCATATCGAGTGAACGCTGGATCCTATCCGCACCCATCAGATCGTGCAGCGCATCATACAGCGGCCGCAGGTATGGATCAACTTTTTCCTGGAAATCCCCGGGGAGGAAACCGAGGCTCTCGCCCGCCTCAACGGCGGGGCGGACCAGAACGATCCGGTTCTTCTGGCGGCTCCGGATCGCCGACACCGCCGCCGCCACGGCCAGATAGGTCTTGCCGGTCCCGGCGGGGCCGACGGCGAAAACGATATCGAACCGGGCGAGCGCCTCGACGTACTCCTCCTGTCCGAGTGTCTTCGGCCTCACCGACCTTTTAAGCTTGAAATACTGTTTGTGCGGTTCGTAAATGCGGGCCACGCCGTTTTCCCGGTCCTCCCGGGCCAGCTGCACCGCGTAACGCACGTCCCCCTCCTGGAGCACCTTCCCCTGTTTCACCAGGGAGAGGAGTTCCAAGAGCAGCGTTTCGATCCGGGCGACCTCCTCCCCATCCCCCTCGATGTAGACGTCCCCGCCGCGCGCCACCAGGCGCACCTGGGGAAAGCTATCCTGAATGAGGCGGAGGTTCCGGTCGTTCTGCCCGAAAAGGTGGAGGGGATCCACTTCGACCATATGGATCCTCTTGACGATATTCGTACTCACAGAGTATGGATCGCTCCTTCCGCGTATAAAAGCCGATGAACCCTCCCCGGGACACATCGATTCCGGAGAGGGTTCTCACCGAACGGCGGCGTCCGCTCCAATTTAGGTCAAATCCGGAAAACCTGTCAATGGATCGACCCTCCCGGTCGATCGGCCGGGGAGGATTCCTCCTTAATTCGCCCGCGCGGCCCGGAAGAACCGGCGCCACAACTTATTACATTGCAACCAGATCAGGGGTTCATCGGAAAGAGGGCTTCCCGGAGGGCGGCCAGGTGGTCTCCGGTGAGAAAGAAATAATTCACGCTCCGGTCGCCGGCTCGGCGAGGGCGGAGGGCCCCATCGCTGAGAAGGTAGGAGACGTACCCCATCTCGCCCAGCAGGCGGAAGACCTCGTGTCCGGTCGATCCGGGTTCGTCCGGGTTTCGGGAGATTTCGACGAGAAGCGCGGGGCGGAATCGCTCCAGGGTGCGGCGGGCGCCTCGGAGGAGGGCGAGTTCGTGTCCCTCCACATCGATCTTGATGAAGCGGATCGGCGGCGCCCCCTCGGGGAGCGCGCCGTCCAGCGTCTCGAGGCTCACTCGGAAGGGTCGTCCCGGCCGGTCTTTCTTCTCGCCCGCGGCGACGAAGGTCTTGTAGAGATTCACGCCCCCCTTCGCGTAGAGAGGGGATTTCATCTCGGCCGGACCGGGACGGTCGGAGAGGCCGCAGGGGAAGAGGCGGACGTTCGGAAGGCGGAGGCGGCGGGTCACCGAGCGGAGCGCCCGGAAGGTGACCGACACCGGCTCAAAGGAGAAGACCACGCCGGTATCCCCGACGAGGCGGGAGAGGAAGACGGTGTAGACGCCGAAGTTGGCGCCGGCGTCGACCGCGCCGTCTCCCGAACGGAGGAGCGCCGGGATCGGCCCGAACTCCGGCTCTTCCGCGATCCCCTCCCGCCGGAGCCTTCGCGCGGTTCTCCACCCTTGGATCCGCCAGAGGGCGGCGTCCGGGAGGAGGCGGAGAGCGATCTGCTTCGGTCGCAAGCGGTGAAGCCTCCTTTCGATCCGACGAATCCCGCCCCGGATGGGGGCGCGGCTTCTTCGCCTTCCTTTATAATGGGCATTGGTCATTCGATCCACGGAAACATTCGCCTCCCCGCTTGACTTCGGCGCCTCCCCTCACTATTTCCCGGGAAAGGAGAGAGGACGGGCCGCGCGGTCGCCCGCCCCCCGGCCCCGAGCACTCGATCATTTCACGACGGGAGAACACCTTGCCGAACCGACTCGCCCGGGAATCGAGCCCCTATCTGCAGCAGCACGCCGGCAACCCGGTGGATTGGTGGCCCTGGTGCGAGGAGGCCTTCGAGAGGGCCCGCCGTGAGGATCGCCCGGTCTTCCTCAGCATAGGCTACAGCGCCTGCCACTGGTGTCACGTGATGGAGAGGGAGAGTTTCGCCGATCCCGAGACAGCTTCGGCGCTCGCCGGCGGTTTCATCAGCGTCAAGGTGGACCGGGAGGAGCGGCCGGACCTGGACGGTATATATATGGAAGCGGTCCAGGCGATGACCGGTTCCGGCGGCTGGCCCCTCTCCGTCTTCCTCACGCCGGAGGGGAAGCCTTTTTACGGCGGCACCTACTTCCCCCCCGAGGAGAGGCGCGGCCTCCCCTCCTTTCGAGCCGTCCTCCGGGAAGTAACGCGGGTCTGGGCGGAACGGCGGGAGGATCTGGAGGAGCGAGCATCGCTCCTGGCGGAAAAGCTGGGGAGGGCGCCTTCGCTCCGGATCGGCGGGGAACCGGACCTCTCCATTCCGGACCGCGCGGTGCGCGTCCTCGCCCGCTCCTTCGACGATCGCGGCGGCGGCTTCGGCGGCGCCCCCAAGTTTCCCCAGCCGGCGACGGTCGACTTCCTTCTCCGCGCCTACCGGCGTACCGAGGAGCCGGAAACGCTCCACATGGCGGAACGCACCTTGGAAGCGATGGCCCTCGGCGGTATTCGGGACCATCTGGGAGGCGGTTTCCACCGCTACACCGTCGACGCCGACTGGCGCATCCCCCACTTCGAGAAGATGCTCGTCGACAACGCCCTTCTCGCCCGCCTCTACATCGACGCCCACGGGCTGACGGGAAATCCCCTCTACCGGCGTGTCGCCGAGGAGACCCTCGATTTTCTCCTTCGCGAGATGAGCCATCCGGCGGGCGGGTTTTTCTCGTCGCTGGACGCGGACAGCGGGGGCGAGGAGGGACGCTTCTATCTGTGGAGCGCCGGCGAGATCGACCGTCTCCTCGGCGGCGACGACGGCGCCTTCTTCCGCGGCGCCTACGGCGTGGGCGAGGGGGGAGACGTGGAGGGCCGTAGCGTGCTCGCCGTCCCGCGATTCGGGGAAAGGGAGAAGCGCGATTGCACCGGGTGCGAAACCGACGGCGACCGGGAGAGGCGCCTCGCTCTCTGCCGCGCGCGTCTTTTCCAAGAGAGGGAAGGGCGAGAGCGGCCCGGACGGGACGAGAAGATCGTCGCCGGATGGAACGGCCTCGCCCTCGCCGCCTTCGCCGAGGCGGCCCGCGCCTTCGACCGCCCGAGCTACCGAGACGCGGCGATCCGAAACGCCCGCTTCACGCGACGTTTTCTGGCGACCGGCGGGCGACTGCGGCGGAGCTGGCGGGACGGGCGGACCGGCCCGCCCGCGTTGTTGGAGGATTACGCCTTCCACATCGAGGGGCTCCTGGCACTTTATGAGACGACATTCGATCCCGGGTGGTTTTTCGCCGCCCGAGAGACGGCGGAGGGATTGCTCGATCTCTTCGCGGACCCCGAGGGGGGCGGCTTCTTCGACACGCCCCGGGACGGGGAGCGTCTGATCGTCCGCCCCAAGAGCGTGCAGGACGGCGCCGCGCCTTCGCCGAACGGCGCGGCGGCTCGGGCGCTTCTCCGCCTCGCCGCCTACACCGGCGACGACCGTTACGCCGCGCCGGCGCGCCGCTCCCTCGCCTCCGTCGGCGATCTCGCTTCCTCCCACCCTCTCTCCTTCGCCCACTGGCTCGGCTCGTTCGAGTTCGCCCTCGCCCCGCCGAAGGAGGTGGCGATCGTCGGCGAGCCGGCGGGGGAGGACACGCGGGCGCTCCTCGCCGTCGCGCGACGTGGATACCGCCCGAACCAGGTGACGGCGCTCGGCCTCCCCTGCGAGAGAGACCATTGCGTCCCGCTGCTGGAAAACCGCGCGCCCATCAACGGCCGCGCGGCCGCGTATGTCTGCCACGATTTCGCCTGCCAACGCCCCGTCACCGATCCGGACGATCTGGCCCGTCTTCTGTAGCGACCGCGCTTTCTCCCGAATCGGAGGATCGAGGGGGGACAGAAAACGGGTCGATGGGGTATCCTTGTCGAATCGATTTCGAGACTCCGGCGGGCGTTTATCGGGAGAAGAGTATTGAGCGACCAGGGAAAACCGTTGATCGACCGGATCGTGGGCCACGGCACCCTCGCCCAGTTCATCCGTTTCTGCATGGTGGGCGGATCGGCCCTGCCGGTGGACACGGGCATTCTGGCGATCATGACGGAGTGGGTCCATCTCGATCCGCGGGTCGCGGCGATCCCCGCCTTTCTCGGCGCCGTCACCTGGACCTACACGCTGAACCGCTTCTGGACCTTCAAGGCGAAGAGCCGCACGCAGGCGCCCGCTTCCTACGCGAGCTTCGTGCTGATCTGCTCGGCGGGGCTCTTCATCCGCCTCCTCGTCATGCACCTCCTGATGACCTACGCGGGTTTCGGCGAGGGACGACTCTATTACATCGCCAGCCTCATCGGCATTCTCGTCGCGACGTTCTGGAATTTCTTCGGGAGTAAGCTGATCTCCTTCGGGAAGATCGGGAAGCACAAGAAGGAAGTACCCGCCGCGGACCGGAGCTGAGCGTTTCCACGGCCCGAGTGATCCGGACGCCTCCACGGGTATCGGGAAACCTACTCCTCGGCGCGTTCCAGCCGAAGCCCCAGATCCTTCAGAAGCTCGGGATCCACTTCCGACGGGCAGCCATCCATCAACGAGAGGCCGCTCGTGGTCTTCGGAAAGGCGATCACGTCGCGAATCGATTCGCCGCCGGTCATGAGGAGCACCAGCCGGTCCCAACCGAAAGCGATCCCGCCGTGGGGGGGCGCGCCGTATTTCAGTGCGTTGAGCAGGAATCCGAAACGCCGGTCCGCCTCCTCGCCGCGGATGCCCACCACCGCCATGATCCGCCGCTGTAACTCCGGGTCGTGGACTCGGATCGATCCGGAGGCGATCTCCACGCCGTTCAGCACCATGTCGTAGAGCTGGCCGTGCACCGCCGCCGGGTCGCTCTCCAGCTTCTCCTCATCCCCGGGAAGGGGCATGGTAAACATGTGATGCGCCGGTTCCCAGCGCTCTTCCTCGTCGCTGTATTCGAAAAGCGGAAAACGGTTGACCCATAAAAAGGTGTTTCGCGTTTCGTCGATCAGATCCAGCTCGCGCCCGAGCCGCAGGCGAACCGCGCCGAGCGCGGCGAGAGCGATCTTGCGCGGGCCGGCGACCATCGCGATCAGGTCTCCCTCGGCGGCGCCGGCCGCCGCGGCGAGCGCCTCGAAGGGGAAGAAGCGCCCCACGCCTCCGTCGAAGGCCCCCTCTTTCACCTTGGTCCAGGCGAGCCCGGCGGCGCCGTTCTTCTTCGCCGTCTCCTCGAGCGCGTCGATCCTCTTCCGCGAGAGCGACGCCCCGCCGGGAACGGCGATCGCCCGCACCGTGCCCCCCTCGTCGAGAACGCCACGGAAGGCGCGGAAATCCGACGCGCCCGCCGCCTCCGACACGTCCCGGATCTCGAGCCCGAAGCGGACGTCCGGCTTATCGCTGCCGTAGCGGTCCATCGCCTCGTCGTAGGCCATTACCGGGAAGGGGGTCTCCAACGCCTCTCCGCGGATCGTCTTCCACACCTCAACGATCAAACCCTCCATGATCCGGAAGACCTCCTCCTCCGTGGTGAAGGAGAGTTCCGCGTCGATCTGGGTGAACTCGGGCTGTCGGTCGGCGCGCAGGTCTTCGTCGCGGAGACACTTGACGATTTGGAAGTAGCGATCGAAACCGCAGACCATCAGGATCTGCTTGTAGATCTGGGGCGACTGCGGGAGCGAGTAGAAACGCCCCTTCGTGAGGCGGCTCGGCACCAGAAAATCCCGCGCCCCCTCCGGCGAGTTCCGCACGAGAAGGGGAGTCTCGATCTCGAGAAAACCGTGGCCGGTGAGGTAGCGCCGCGCCGCCTGCGCCGCCTCGTGGCGGAGCACGATCCGCCGCTGCATGCAGTCGCGGCGGAGATCGAGGAAACGGTACTGGAGGCGGTGCTCCTCGGTGGCGTCCACCTCGTCCTCGATCACGAAGGGGGGCGTCTCGGCGCGGTTCAGCACGAGCAGTTCCTCCGCCACCACCTCCACGGCTCCGGTGGCGAGCTTGTCGTTGCGCAGCCCTTCGGGGCGCTCCCGCACCACCCCGCGCACGGCGACCACGTCCTCCCGCCGGAGATCCCGGACGCGTTCGAGAAGGACCGGCCCGTCCGGCTCGAAAGTGGCCTGGGTCATCCCGTGCCGATCCCGGAGGTCGAAGAAGAAGATCCCTCCCTGGTCCCGCATCCGGTGGACCCATCCCATCAGCGTCACCGGTTCGCCGGCGTGCTTCGCCCGCAGTTCGCCGCAGGTGTGGGTTCGGGTCCTCTCCATGGTTCTACTCCTTCCGGGACCGGTCGTCCCCATCGCCGGCGGAGGCGAGAGACTCGATCTCCCGCTCCAGGTCCGCCGCCTTCACGCGTGTTTGGTCGCCCGTGTCGAGCCGTTTGATGGACACCGCGTCCGCCGCCGCCTCCTCCTCGCCGATGAGCAGGACGAATCGGGCGCCGAAACGGACGGCGTGTTTGAGCTGGGTTTTCAGGTTTCGGGCGCGATAGTTCCCCTCGACGCGCCAGCGCCGGCGAAGCCGGAGAAGAAGCGGAAAGACCCTTTCCTCGCCCGCTCCGTCGAGCGGCGCCACGAAGAGGCGGAGCGGCTCTTCACCGGTCCACTCCACGCCGAGCGACGACGCCACGTCGGCGATCCTCTCCATGCCTGCGGAGAAGCCCACTCCCGGCGTCGCCGGACCCCCGAGATCCTCCACCAAACGGTCGTAGCGGCCGCCGCCTCCGAGAGCGCTCTGGGCGCCCAACCGTTCGTGGTGAACCTCGTACACGGTCCGGGTGTAGTAGTCGAGGCCGCGGACCAGTCCGGCGTCGTGCGTATAGGGGATCCCCGCCGCGCCGAGCGCCGCGCCGACCCGATCCAGGTGGTCCCGGCAACCGCCGCAGAGGTGCTCCAGAATGGAGGGGGCGCCGGCGATCACCGGTCCGCCCGCGTCGGCCTTGCAGTCGAGCACGCGGAGGGGATTGCGGTCGATCCTCTCCCGGCAGGTCTCGCAGAGGTCCTTCTCGTTTTCCTTTAGATACGAACGAAGAAGCGCCGTGTAGGCGGGGCGGCACTCGCCGTCTCCCACCGAGCCGAGGCGAACCGTGAGACCCGAGAGTCCCAGATCCTCCAGCATGGCGATGAACACGGCGACCGTCTCGGCGTCGTGCAGGGGATCGTCGCTCCCGATCACCTCCACGCCGAACTGGTGGAACTCCCGGAAACGGCCCTTTTGGGGTCTCTCGTAGCGAAACATGGGGCCCATGTAGAAGAACTTGGCGATCGGCCTCTCCCGGGCCATGCCGTGCTCCAGATAGGCGCGAACGACGGAGGCCGTTCCCTCCGGGCGGAGGGTGAGGCTCCTCCCCTTCCGGTCCGCGAAAGTGTACATCTCCTTCTGGACGATGTCCGTGTCCATGCCGACGCCGCGGGAAAAGAGTTCCGTCGCCTCGAAAAGGGGCGTTCGGATCTCTTCATAGCCGAAGCGATCGGCCACGGCCCGAACCCGCTCCTCCATGACGCGCCAGCGGAGGAGCGCCCCGCCGTACCGGTCTTGGGTGCCGCGAATCGCCTGAATGCGCGCCATCTACGCCGCCCCCTTTCCGCGCCTCCGCGCAAGGGCGATCGCCGCGCCGACGGCGGCGCCCACGCCGTCGGCGAGCCAATCGTTCACGTCCTGGCTTCTGCCGAAGAAGCCCTGATACCACTCGTCGAAAGCGCCCCAAGCCGCGCCGACCAGGAGAAGGGCGATCCAGAGGCGCCGCCGCGGGACGCGGGGCCACACGGCGATCATCGCCTTCCCCCATAGCCAGGCGAAGACGCCGTACTCCACGACGTGGAGGATCTTGTCGTAGTGTAGCAGAGGGACCGCCTCGTGGGGGAGCCTCCGGATGGACGAAGCGGCGATCATCACCCCCGTCCAGACCAGAGCAGCCACGAGCCGCGCCCCCCGGCCGCGGCCTATGTTCATCCGTCACCCCCACGGGTTCGATCGCGCAGCGTACCTTCCAAGAATGGAGCGGTTTACGCTATCACCGCGGCGGAGAGCGGTCAAGCGGGGAGACCTCACGCCGCGGGGCCGCTCTCCTCCATCCGCCGTAGGAAGTCGAGCGCGTTTTGATGGGCGAGGGCGCGGGTCCCGCCATCGCCGAGAATCCCCTCCAGGGAGCGGAGGATCTCCGGATAACGGCCCGCGTGTTCCTGCCCCGGATGATAGAAGGGGATGCGGCTCCTGTCGGGATGGTTCTTTGTGTAGTAATAGTCGGCGCCGAAAGCGAGGGCGTTCTCCGCGCCGAGGGAGAGACCGTGCTCGACGTGGCGGAGAAGGGCCTTCGGATCGTCGGGTCCGAGAAAATAGCGGAGCAGGTTGATCCCGATCACGCCGCCGCGGCGGATGATCTCCCTCGCCGAATCGTCCGGCAGATTCCTCGGATGGTCCTGAACCGCCCGGAAATTGGAATGGCTCGCCAGCACCGGAATCGCCAGTCCCTTCGAATCGATCCGATCCAGGATGTCGCGGGCGAGGGCGTCGCTCGTGTGGGAAAAATCGACGGCGACTCCCTTTCCGCTCAAGTAGTCAAGAAAGACCTCGCCGTCCCCCTTGAGTCCCGCTTCCGACGTGTTCCCGCCGCCGAACCGGTTCTCCAGGTGATGGGTGAGTGAGATATAAAGGATGCGACCCGCCTCGGCGCGGAAACGCTTGAAACGCCGGAATGCCTCCTCCAGGGGCTCCTCCTCGCCGCAGAGCGAGGAGGCGTTCTCGATGGACGCCGTGAGCCCCGTCTTCTTCGAGCCGAGAAGCGCCTCCACGGCGGCGGCGTCCTCCGGCGATTCGACCGAATCCGCCCTCTCCCGCAGGATGCGGCGATACCGGCGGAGCTCCCCTTCCGCGAAGTCGACGCTCCCCGGCCCCGTGTGGGAGAAGATCGCCAACACCTGTAGATTCACGCCCCCCTCGGCCAACCGGGGAAGGGCACAGCCGATCTCCGAGGCGTCGTCCGGCGAAGCCCCTTCGATCGCCTCCAGGTAGTCGAGCAGATCGCAGTGCAGATCGATGACGGGAACAGGCCCGCGTGTTTCGTTCATTTCGTTCACTCCCGTACTGTTTCGCGTCGCTCCGTCAGACCCGCGCCGCCTCTTTCCGCAGACGATTCCACGCCGCGTCCACGTCCCCGCCGGTCGTCCGGATGTGGCCGATCGCCATGCGAAGGGCGTAACGCCCCTTGAGGACGGCGTGGGAGATGTACGCTTCGCCGCTCCGGTTCACCCGGTCGAGAATCGCCGCGTTCCTCTCCGCGAGACGCGCCTCGTCCTCCCCGCCGGAGGGCCGGTGCCGGAAACAGACCGTCGAGAAAGGCGCGGGCGCCAGGCGCTCCCACTCCGGGTCCGCGTCGATTCGATCGGCGAAAGCGCGCGCCAGTTCGATGTGGCGGCGGAGACGGTCCTCGATCCCCCGCCTTCCGAAAGCCCGCAGCACGAACCAGAGCTTGAGCGACCGGAAGCGACGGCCGAGCTGGAACCCGTAGTCCATCGGCTCGTCCGCCTCGCCCGGCGTCCGCAGGTACTCCGGCACGAGGGAGAACGTGTGGCGGAGCGCCTCGGCGTCTCGGAAGAAGAAGGCGCTCGCGTCGATCGGCGTGAAGAGCCACTTGTGGGGGTTCACCACGACCGTGTCCGCCCTCTCCCATCCGCGGAAGAGATCGCGCTTCTCCGGCAGGAACGCCGCCGATCCGGCGTAGGCCGCGTCCACGTGCATCCAGAGTTTTTCTTCGCGCGCCGTGTCGGCGATTTCCGGAAGAGGGTCCACCGCGTTCACCGCGGTGGTCCCGGCGGTGGCGACCACCGCGAAGGGGATCCGTCCCGACTCCCGATCCTCCCGAATCGCCCCGCGGAGCGCTTCCACGTCCATACGATAGTTTTGATCCGAAGGGATCCGGCGCACGCCGCGCAGCCCCACGCCGATCAGAATCGCCGCCTTCTCCACCGATGAGTGCGCTTCCTCGCTCGCATAGAGACGGAGGCGGCCCGCCTCGGGACCGATCCCATCGCTCCGGGAGCGAAAACCGGTCGCCCTCTCGCGCGCCGCCGTGAGCGCCAGCAACGTGGAGGTGGAGGCGGCGTCCGCGAGGATCCCCTCGAATTCGCCCGGAAGACCGATCCCGTTCCTCAGCCAACGGAGGGTCCCCTTCTCCAACTCCGCCGAGGCGGGGCAGGTGATCCACTTCATCCCGTTCGTGTTGAGCGCCGCCGCGTACAGCTCGCCGAGGACGCCGGGCGCGCTCCCGCTGATCGCGAAATAGGCGAAGAAACGGGGATGGTTCCAGTGGGTGACGCCGGGGAGGACGAGATCGCGGAAGTCCGCCTCGATCCTCTCCAACGCCTCTCCCTCTTCGGGCATCTCCTCCGGGAGCGCTTCTAAAAGCTCCCCCTCCCTGCGAACCGGCATCACCGGTAGGCTCCGATTCTCCTCCAGATAGGCGGCCGCCCAACGGACCGCCCTCTCCCCGGCGCGCAGGAATTCTTCCCGCGGCAGATCGCCGGGCTCCGGGCTCGTGTTTGTTTTATCTTTTTTCACAAGTGGAATCCTCCGGCGCGGCCGGGCCGCGCCCGGGCGCGGGTCGCCCCCCGTCGCTCGCTCATGGTATAGTCACGAAATCATGACCATGACAAGAACCATCTTACCTCTCCTTCTGCTTCTTCTCTCGGGTCTTCGCGCCGACGGCGGCGAAACGGCGTCCGGCGCGGGCGCGCCGGAGGACTTTCTCCTGCGGGAGAGCGCCGGCGCTTATCGCCTCGTCGAAACGACCGTCGAGGGCCGGCTCTTCCGGCGCGTCGAGGGATTCGATCCGGGTCGGACCACCGAGCCGGGGCGTCCCGCGCTTCCGGTCCGTGTCCGCTGGATCGGCGTGCCGGAGGGATACACGATTCGGGCGACGGTGGAATCCCTCGGCACCGTCGAAATCCCCGGCTCGCCCGCCGCGCCGGCTCCGCGGGACACCATCGTCAGCGCGGAGGCAATCCCCCTTTCCCTCCCGGAAGTGGACGACGCTTTCTACAGGACCGGCGGATGGTATCCGGAGGCGATCGTCGAGACGGGAGCGCCCGAGCGTTTCCGGCATCAACTCATGGTCCCCGTTCGGATCCATCCCATCCAGGCGGACCCGGCGGGGGGAACGATCCGCGTTCACGAGAAGATGGTGGTGCGGATCCGTTTCATCCCCGACACGGAGAGGCGCGCGGACAAGCGCGGCGAACGAGAAGAGGCGCCGGCCGAACCGGCTTGGGAAGGGCTCTATCGCTCCACCGTCGCCAACTACGACCAGGCCCTCTCTTATCGGACGCGCCCGGCGCGGCGTCCCGGCGGCGCGGGGAAGAGCCCGGCGGCGGGCGAGGACGAATACAAGCTGTACGTGCGCGAGGGAGGGCTCTACAGGATCGAGTTCGACGAACTCGCCGCGGTCGGATTCCCCGAGGGATCGACGACGGAGGAAGTGCGCATCGTCCGGCGAGGCTGGTCGGACAAGGCGTTCGAGGATGGGGAGGATCCCTTCACCGAGAAGGCGCTCCCTCTCCTGATCCGCGACAGGGACGGCGACGGCCTCTTCGGCGACGGCGACGCGCTTCTCGCCTGGCTCCCCGGCTTCCGCGAAGACCGGATGGAGCGCGACTTCCAGGACCGCTTCGCCGACGAGGCGGTCTACTTCCTCCTCCCCTCGGGAGGGGGCGCCTCCTTCACGACGCGCCCCGGCCTCCGCGGCTACGCCGGTCTCGACCCCCTCCCCTCCTTCCCCGATACGATCCGATGGGAGGAGGACATCCTTTATGAGATGAACGTCCTCTCCGACACGACCGACCTCTACTTCCCCTGGAACAGGACCAGCTCCAACCGGGACATCGTCGTCGACCTCCCCGCGCCGGACACCGCCGCCGAATGGGGATGGCGCGCCATGACCATCAGCAACAGCGCCACCGACGGCCGCCACTACCACCGCTATCAGGTCCTCGACTCCGCCGCGGCGGACACTCTCCTGGACGTGCTCATCTACTGGGAAAAGCCGAACTTGTATCGAGGGGAACAGAACCTGCCGGGCCGCCTCCTCGGGGACGGGGAGAACCGTTTTCTCTACCGCGGTTACCGAGGGTATTCGGAAACCACGGATGTGAGCGGCGCGTACGGTTTTCTCGATTGGCTGGAGATACGCGCCTCCTTCCTCTACCGCGCCCGCGACGACTACCTCCTCTTCTCGTCCGGCGAGGGGAAGGAGAGGGTGCAGATGGAGCCGGGGGGATTCACCGACACATCGATCGTGGTGCTCGACGTGACCGATCCCTCCGCGCCGGCGCGGATCGCCGTCGATTCGCTCCGCGCGGAAGGGGAGGGATGGACGGTGACGCTGCAGGACTCGGTCGAGAGCCCCCGGCGCTATGTCGCCTGCACCGTGGAGGGGGCGCGCCGTCTCGGCGAGGGGAAGATCGTCCGCGACCCGGCGGGGGGGCTGACGACCCGGGAGGCGTCGATGCCGATCATCTCCCACGATCGATTCGTCGAAGCGATGGAACCGCTCGCCGAGCACAGGACCGGCCGCGGGCTCACCGCCGAGGTGATCCGCCTGCAGGACGTCTACGATGAATTCAACGGCGGCGTGAAGGACCCCGAGGCGATCCGCCGCTATCTCCTCTACGCCCACTCCCGTTGGTCCACACCCCCCACCCACGCCCTTCTGGTCGGCGACGGATACGAGGATTACAAGGACGCCGCCCAGAATTACGTGAACGATCCCGACTACGCAGAGGAGTTCGACTATTTCCCTTCCTACCCGCTTTACAGCCGTTACATCAGGATGGCGAGCGAGCGGTGGAGCGCCAGCGACCTCTGGTACGTCCTTCTCGACGGACCGACCGACGCGCTCCCGGACATCCTGATCGGGCGTTTTCCGGTGAAGACGGAGGAACAGGCGGCGGCGCTCGTGGAAAAAACCATCCTCTACGAGACGGAAAGGTTGGACGAACCGTGGAGGCGGCGCTACGGGATCGTCGCGGACGACGCTTGGACCTTCGAAACCGTCAACTGGGTGGGGATCTATGCAAACGCCTCGCAGATACAGTTCGAAATCGAGTCACTCCGCCTCGCCGGGCAAATCGCCGACAGCTCGGCCGTGCGCGCCGACACCGCCCTCTTCCTCCTCCGTCCCTACACGTCGGTCTACCAGGAACTGTGCCCCCATCCGGACTATCCGAACGATCCGGACGTGGCGGAGATCGACTGCGTCATCGCCCGCGCCCGCGGGGACACGGCGGGGGTGGGCGGCGGAGGCGAATCCCTTCTCGACGCCTACTTCGACCTGGTCAACGAACGAGGCGTTTTCGCCGTGAACTATCAAGGGCACGCGAGCCGGTCCGCCCTCTCCCACGAACTCTTCCTCGGCGAGGGACGGGACTACAGGAACAAGGATCATTTCGACCTGACGGAGCGCTCCGCGCCGGACGCGCCCCCCTACATCTTCATGGGCTTCGCATGCGACGCCTCCGAGTTCGAGGTGTTCCGTTCCTTGGGAGATGAAGCGATCACCGAGACGATGGTCCTCCTCCCGAACACCGGCGCGATTCTCAGCTTCGGCTCCACCCTCACCGAACACCTCACCCCCAACCTCGTGTTGAACGGGTGCGTGATCGACCGTCTCTATCCGCGACCGGCCAAGGAATCCCGCGCCGCCGGATCGCGGACCGCCGGCGAGATCTTCGCGGGCGCCCTCGCCGATTTCGCCGGACTCTACTCCTACGATCGGGGCGACATTCTCCCCTGGGTGATCTTCGGCGACCCGGCCCTCTCCATCGGCCCCTTCCCTCCGGAGCTGACCGTCACCGTCGACGGCGACACGATCGCGGACGGCGGCCTGGCGCTCGGCGGCTCCGGAGGCGCGCCTCTCCTCCTCCGCGCACGCTTCACCGGCGACGTATGGGTGGCGACCGACGAGGTTCTCCTCTTCGAAAACGACGCGGCCCTCCCCGAGTCCTCCTACACCGTCGAGGCGGGAGTGGATTCGGCGAGCAACCGCTGGACCTGGACCCTCGCCTACGACCGCAAACCGGACCCGGCGATCGAGGAGATCCGCGTTCGCTTCACCGACCGCTGGGGGAACCGGCTCAGCCACACGCTCCGCACATCCCTGACGCCGGAAATCGCGTTCGACGGCGCGCCCTGGAACGGCGAGGACGCGCTATCCACCTCGGTCCGCCTCACACTGCGGATCGCCGAGGAGATCGACCTTGAAAGGGGGGACCTCTCCGCCGCGGCGGGGGAGGCGACCTTCGCGCCGGACACCCTCTACCGCGACGGGAACGCCTGGGTCGCCGAATTCGACCTCGTTCTCCCCGAGGGGAACCAGGTGTTGACCCTCTCCGTCCTCGGTTGGGAGAAGAGCTACCCGATCGAGGTGGTGAAGAGCGCTTACTCCATCACCGCCTCCGTGGACGGCCGCGAGGCGGCGTCCGGCCACACCCTCCTCGGCCACCTGGACGGAACGGCGCCGGAGATCGTTTTGCAAATCGCCCTCCCGCGCGACCTGCCGGAGCCGTCGGTGCGGATCACCGACGCCGGCGAGGAAGTCGACCCGTCCGCCTACGTCGTGGAGAGGGACAGCGCCGGCGGCGACCCGTGCCTGCGCGTCCTCTGGAGCCCGGCGATCCGAAACGAGAGCTACGAAATCCGCGTCGAGGCGGACGGCGAGGGCGCTCCCCTCTCGGCGTTCCTCCTCCGCGCGGGACTTTCCCTCTCCCTCACCTTGGACGGCGCGGCGGTGATGGAGGGAGACTTCATCGCCGACGATCCGCGCGCCGAGGGATTCGTCGAATACGCCGACTCGCTCCCCGCCGGAGAAGTCCGTTTCGAGCTGAACGGCCTTCCGCTCCTCCCCGATTCTCTCCGCCGGGGCGGCGACGGGCGCTGGGCGGCGGCCATCGCTCTCGAACCGGGCGGCGGATCGCACACGCTCCTCTTCCACGCCGGCGCCTACTCGGTCCGGACGGGCTTCCGCGTCGACGGCCGCCTCCGCGTGACCGACGCCCTCTGCCATCCCAATCCGGCGCCGGACAGGCGCGGCTTCTATTACCAGCTCTCTCAACCCGCGGACCGCGTCCGGATCGAGATCTTCACGGTCTCCGGGAAGCGGATTCGCACGTTGGAGAACCTCTCCCGCGAGCGGGGATACAACGAAAACCCGGACGTTTGGGACGGAAGGGACGCCGACGGCGATCGCCTGGCGCGGGGAGTTTACCCCTTCCGGATCAACGCCTTCCGAGGGGGCGAGAAGGCCGAGGCGATCGGCACGATCGTGGTGGGCCGCCGCGCCGACGGCTGAGGTTATTGAGATCGCAATGATAAACGAAGGAAAGAAAAGAACCGGAGCCCGCCGCGGGGAATCGCGCAAGGGAAAGCGGCGGCTCCTCCCGCTTCTCTTTCTCCTTCTCGGCGCGGCGCTCTTCGCCTCCTGCGCCGCCCGGCGGGAGCATCCCAATGTGCTCCTTCTGGTGGTGGACACCCTCCGCGCCGACCGTCTCGGCTCCTACGGATACGGCCGCGAAACCACCCCCTCCCTGGACCGCCTCGCCGCCGAGTCGCTCCGTTTCGAGCGCGCCTACACCACCGCTCCCTGGACGCTCCCCGCCTTCGGCTCGATTCTCACCGGGCGCTACCCCTGGGAACACGGCGCAACCAACGACTACCTGGCGATCCGCCCCGACCTCCCGACCCTCGCCGCCGCTTTCCGCGAGGGAGGGTGGGCCACGGCCGCTTTCGTCTCTCACATTTACACATCAAGCGTTTACGGTTTCGACGCCGGCTTCGACCGCTTCGAGGAATTCCGCGTCACCCGAGACTACCGCTTCGACGAGGAGCGCGAACCGCGCGCGGAACGGGTGGCCGGCGAGGCGATCCGCTGGCTACGGGAGCGGGACGAAAGCCGCCCCTTCTTCCTGCTGGTCCACATTTTCGACCCGCACTGGACGTACGCCGCGCCGGAGCCTTACACCACGCTCTTCGATCCGGACTACAATGGCGACGTCGACGGCTCCTTCCGGTCGCTGAGCCGGTACTTTCCGGTCGATTCCTTGATGAACGATCGCGACCTCGAGCACGTGGAGGCGCTCTACGACGGCGAAGTTCGCTACGCCGATCTCTGGATCGGACGGCTGCTGGACGCGCTCCGGGAGACGGGGGATTGGGACAAAACCGTGGTGGTGCTCACCGGAGACCACGGCGAGGAGTTTCAGGAGCACCGCAGTTTCGGTCACTCCTTCACGTTTTACGACGAGGTGCTCCGCGTCCCCCTCCTCCTCCGGGATCCGGGCCGCCCCGGCGGCGGAACGGTGGAGCATCCGGTCAGCTTGGTCGATCTCTTCCCCACGCTCCTCCGCATCGCCGGGCTCCCCGCGCCGGAGGGGCTCGACGGACGCCCCCTCGACGAGGAGGGGGAGGGGAGGACGATTCTGGCCGGCACGACCCGCGAGGGCCGGTACGGCCGGGCCGCCCTCCGCGGCGAGAACAAACTCGTTTGGGACCGCGAGGGGACCCGCGTCTATGATCGCGCCGCCGATCCCGCGGAACGGGCGGGGCGCGCCGCATCGCCGGACGCCGGAGGGACCGCTCTCGCCGGACCGCCGACGGAGGAGAACGGAGGCGGCTGGACGATCCGGTGGGACGCGGGCGACGAACCGGTGGAAGGCGCGATCGATCCCTCCGGCGTCGTGATCGACATCCTCCCCCTCGGTCCGGCGTCCTTCCGAACCGAGGCTTCCGGCAACGGTCCCTTCCGATTCACCGCCCCCGCCGGCGTCGCCGGAGGGTTCCGCATGCGCGTCGTTCCCCCCGACGGCGCGGTCCGTTTCCTGCTCACCCGGGGCTCCCGGGAAGAAGGAACGCGGATCGCCGTCGGCCCCGAGGGATCCGCGCCGCCCGCCCCCCGTTTCGTTCTCGATCCCGCCGCCGCCCCCGAAGGCGCGCTCGATCCGCCCGGCCCGGAGGCCGCCGCCCGGTCCGATTTCCTGGTCGGCTGGACCCCCTCGCCCGGCGCGCCCCCCCCGGTCATCCGTCTCGAGGATGCGGAAAGAGAGCGACTCCGCGCCCTCGGCTATCTCGGCGGGTAGCCTCGCCCGAACCCCGCTTTCTCGTTTATCGACAACGTGTTACAAGAAAATATCTCCACGCGCTCCCGCGATTCCTTTCCCGCCTCCCCTTTCCTTCCCCCGAAAGAGAACCGTTTCGGTCCTTTTTAATCCGAAACCGCTAAGCATTACAACGCTTTAGGCCGATCCATCGGGTGAGGGTTTCTGCGGATACGGAGAGCTTCGGGAGGCCGTATGGGTCGAGTGTTTCTTTGTGTCCTGATCATGCTGTCGCTCCTTTCTCCGCTCGCCGCGGCGTCGGAGAGGACCGTGATCCTCCAGCCGGACGGCGCGGAGGGAGCGGACGCGTGGATCGCGAACATCGCCCCCTACCGAGCCACCGGAGTCGAGGACTCCCTCATCGTCGGTTTCACCGACGGGTCGCAGCCGGGTGAGATCGAGGAGATCCCGATCCAGATTTCCGCCGGTCAGAACGACTGGCGGGCGCTTCTCCGCTTCACCCTTCCGGAATTCCCCGGCGACGCGACGATCCTCTCCGCCGAACTCTCTCTTTATGCAAAAAACGTCTGGACCGTCGACGATCCCTATACGACTCCGATGCGGATCGGCGCGCGGCCGGCGCGAAATGAGTGGATCGAGGGGACCGCGGAGCGCTTCTCCGGAGTGAACTGGTTTTATCGTTTCCTCCCCTTCCTGTGGAACCAAACGGGCGGAGACTTCGGCGCCGTCGTCGACGACGCCCCGATCGACGGGTCCCCCGGCTGGATCAGCTGGTCCGTTCCGGAGTTGGTGGAGGAGTGGATCGCCGAGCCGGACTCCAACCTCGGCGTTTTCCTGAAGCGGGGAAGCGGGTCGGCGGCGATCGTCTCCTTCGCGGCGAGCGAGCACGCGGACGAGACTCTCCGTCCGCGGCTGACCATCGTGTATGAAAGCGCCGAGGGGGACACATTCCCCGCGGTGGAGGACGGCACGGCGGAGATCCAGCCGAAACGGATCTCCCCCGGGTCGACGGCGGAGATGACCGCCTATGCGGCGCTCCGTTTCGGCGGTCAGGGGATCGACACCGGCGTGAACCGCCTGTTCCTCCCCCTGCCCGAGGGATACGCCTCGCCCGCCCCGTCGGAGATCCTCTGGAACGGGGGGGCGGTCGGCTGGTCCGACGCGAGCGGCGTCGACACCCTCGCGGTCGCGCTCGACGAACCGGTCGCCGAGGACGGCCTGCTGGAGGTTCGTTTCACCGTCCAGGCGCCCGGCGTCGAGGACCCGGAGGGGGCGAGGCTGCCGGTGCTGGTGGACGATTCCCGGACCACCTCGCCGCCGAATGAGCTCCCGGAGGGGGACGCCGACGGCGCGCCGGGGAACGGCGACGACTGCCTCGTGACGGTGCTGCCGGGTGAAGCGATCCGCCTCCGGATCGACCCGAAGGACCCGATCGTCGACGCCGACTCTTCGCTTCTCTTCACCGCCATCGGCGAGGACGAGACGGGATACCTCTTCCCGATCGATCCGGACTGGCGGATCGAGGGAGATGTGGGGGCGATCGACGGGTCCGGCCTCTTCGACCCGGCGAAGGAGGGGACCGGCGAGGTGATCGCCGAGGCGGGCGCGGCGGCGGGCTCCACCTCGGTGAGCGTGACCCACGGGGCGATGGCCGCCCTTCTCGTCTCTCCGGCGGACACGGCGATCGCCGTCGACGACATGGTCCACTACCGCGCCTACGCCCTCGACGGAGACGGCAACCCCTGGGCGGTCACCGCCAAGTGGTCCGTTGAGCCGGAGATCGGCTCGATCTCTCTCACGGGCGTCTTCCTGCCGGCCGCGCCGGGCGAGGCGATCGTCATCGGTCTCGCCTCCGGCTTCCGGGACACGGCGACGGTGACCGTAGCGCCGAGCCTCCCCTCGCGGATCGAGATCGATCCGCCCGAGGCGGACGCGACCACCGACACGACCATTCTCTTCACCGCGCGCGTCTTCGACTCGGGCGGCGCCGAGATCGACACGACGCCGGTCTGGCGCGTTTCCGGCGGCATCGGATCGATCGATCCCTCCGGATTCTTCGACGCCGCCGCCCCCGGCGAAGGGTGGGTCGTCGCCTCCGTCGGCCCGGCGTCGGACAGCGCGCGCATCGACCTCTCCGTCGGCCGACTCGACTCCCTCGCCGCCCTCCCGGCGGATACCGTTCTCACCGCCGACGAGAGCCTCCTCCTCGCCGCCGTCGGCTGGGACGCGGACCGAAACCCCTTCGACCCCGGCGCGGCCTGGTCCGAACCGACCGGCCTCGGCGCCGTCGACGGGGAAGGCCTCTTCCATCCCCGGGAAACCGGCGAGGCTCTCCTGGTCGCCTCCGCCTCGGGGCTGGCGGACACCGCGCGCGTCCTCATCGTCCCCGGCGCCCTCGCCTCCCTGGATGTGGTCCCTTTCACCGCGACCCTCCACACCGAACAGTCCCTCGACTTCACCGCCGTGGCCCGTGACGGCGACGGCAACGTGATCGACGACCCCGGCGACCCGGTCTGGAGCGGCGCGTCCCGAATCGGATCCCTCGATCCGTCGACGGGGCATTTCGAGCCCGACCGCCCCGGCACGGACACGGCGAGGGTCGCGCTCGGCGCCGTGACGGGCGAGAGCGGCCCCATCACCGTCACCGCCGGCCCGACGCGATCGCTGATTCTCGATCCTTCGTCCCTCACGGTCTTCGCGGGCGAAGAGATATCCTTCACGGCTCATACTTACGACGGCGAAGGGAACCCGACGACCGGCCCGATCGCCTGGACGGTGATCGGCGGCGTCGGCTCCGTCGACGGCGTAGGGCTCTTCCGCGCGGAGAGCGCCGGCGAGGGTGCGGTGGCCGCCTCAGCGGGAAGCGCGGCCGACACCGCGGCGGTGACCGTTTTCGACGATCTGGGCCTCGTCGTCGACGCGGTGCTGGAATCCCGTGAGCGAGCGACCCGCGGAGAGAGCGGTCTCCCGGTGGCGCTCGCCGTCACCAACCGGACCGGCGACACGCTCCTCGATCTCGAGGGGGCGCTCGCCTTCGCCTCCGGCGGCGAGGACCGAAGCGGCGATTACACCGTGACGCCGATCCCCTTCGACGGCCCGCTCGCGGACGGGGAGTCGGACACGCTTCTGTTCCTGGTGGACGTGGCGGAGAACGCGGTCGCCGGGATCCCGATCGCCGTGGACGGGTCCGCGTCGGCCGCCCTCGCCGCCGGGGGAGACGCGGTGGCGGCGCTCCACGCGTCGGCCGTCGGCGGGTGGACCGTCACCGGCCCGCCCGTGCTGGTCGACCTGGCCGGCACGCTTCGGCCGAACCGCGCGGTGGCGGGGAACGACGCGGCGTTTTCCGTCGCCCTCCGGAACGACGGCGCCGCCTCCCTCCTGCTCCGGAGCGGCACGCGATTCACCTTCACCGACGGCGCCGCGTCCTACGAGGCGTTCCTCTCCGCCGACCTCTCCCTCGAAGGAGACGGGGGATCCGGCATCGCCCTCTTCGACCCCAGCGGCATCCCGGCCGGTTTCGACCCGGGCGATTACGAGATCCTCTTCCAAACCGACGGCGTCGACGGAAACGGCGCCCCCTTCGACAAGCTCGTGAGCGCCTCGGCCAACCTGCTCCTCCTTCTCCCTCCCTACGTGGAGGCGACGGCGCCCCCATTGGAGGGGGTCGTGGTCCACCCCGGCGCGAAGAACGTTCCCCTCCTCCGCGTCGATCTGGCGAACCTTTACCTCTCAGAGAAAAACCTCTCCTCCATCCGCCTCGCCGACTCCGGCGCGGGGGCCGGGTCGATCGCCGCCCGAGATCTCCTCTGGGACCGGATCGTGCTCCGTGAAGACGCGGACCGGGACGGCGCGGCCGATCCCACCGATCCCGTCCTCGGCGAGGGAACGCTTTCCGGAGGCGCGCTCCTTCTCGATGGGCTCGAACTCGCCGTACCCGCGGGGGACACCGTCTCCCTTCTCGTGACCGGGAACCTCTCCCTCCTCCAGGCGCCGGACGGCGAGGAGCTGGATCTCGCCGTGGAGGGCGCTTCCGATCTCGTCTTCGCGGAAGGCGCCACCCCGGCGGGCGCGTTCCCCCTCGACTCGCCGGGCGCCCACTTCGTCGACGGACTGGTCGCCGGGCAGCTCGATCCTCGGGGCGATTTCCCGCCCAGCCTCCCCGCGGGATCGGAGGATTCCCTCGTCCTCTCCATCCGAATCCCCTCGAACGGTTACGCCGTCGACGAACTCCGCGCGCTCACGGTGCGCAACCTGGGAGACGCGGAAGCGGGAACGGACCTCGCGGGACTCCGGATCTGGCGGGACGGCGGCAACGGGTTCTACGACCGCGGGGAAGAGGACGACACGGATCTCGGCGCGCTTTACTGGATCGGCGACGGATGGTCCCGATCCGGCCTGGCGCAACAGGTCCCCGCCGGCGGCTTCCGGCTCTTCGTGTCGGCGAGCGTGACGGATAATCCCGTCGACGGGCGCACGGTCCTGCTCGGCGTGCCGATGGACGGCGTCATTCTCGCATCCGCCAACGACGGGCCGGTGGACACCACCGCGCTCTGCCCGGAACTGCGCGTGCTGGGCGGCGCGGAGCGGGTGGTGCTGACCGATCCCGAACGCGGCTCCGGCGGCCCGGTGCTCCCCGGCGAGGAGAACCGGGAGATGCTCTCCTTCCGGCTCTCCAATGTGTACGCCGACACGGTCCGCCTCGAAAGGCTCTTCGTCGCCAACCGGAGCGGCGGCCCGAACCCGGACGAGGCGACGCCGAGGGTTTATCTGTTCGGTCCATCCGGCGCCGGAAAGGACGTAAGCCCGGCGTTCGATCCGATCGCGTCCGCCCCCTTCCTGGACGGCGTCGCCGAGCTGGAGGGCTTCACGGCGCTCATCCCGCCCGGCGAGGACCCGCTCTTCCGCCTCTCCGTCGACGTGGGCCTCCTCTGCGCCTCCGACGGCGACACGGTCCGGATCGCGATCGAATCGGCGGCCGCATTCGGCTTCCTCGGGGAGAGGAGCCTCTCCGGCGCCTTCCCCCTCCTCTCCGCGGAACCGGTGGTGGACGGGATGGCGGCGGCGCAGATCCGCGTCCTCCCGGCCGGCGGCGGCGCCATCGCCCCCTTCGAGACGGGATGCCTCGCCTTCTCCTTCGTCGTCCCCCCGAACGGATGCCGCCCGGACACGCTGGAGGGCGTGCGGATCGCCCGTCAGGGGACGGCGGACGCGGTCGACATCTCCCGTCTGGTCCTCTCCGGGGGCGCCGCGGACGAGGTGATCGGCGAACTGGTCTGGAACGGATCGGTCTGGGCGCGCGAGGGGATCGGCCTCCCCGTCGAAGCGCCGGGGGAGACGTTGCGCGTTCGCGTGGACGCCTCCGCCGACGCGCGTGAGGGACGGACGGTGCTGCTCGCCCTTCCCGAAAACGGTCTCACGCTCCGCTCCGGCAACGACGGACCGGTGGACGACCCGGTCCCCTCGGCGTCTCTGTTTTACATATCAACCTCTCCCGTCTTCGCCGACATCCGGTTCTCCGCGGACCGCGCGAGCGTGGGGCAAACCTTGGAGGTGGAGATGGCGGTGGAGAACGTGACCGCTCAAGACCCGCGCATCTTCCTGGACGTGGAGCCCGTCGGTTTCGCCCCCCTCGGTCCGGAGGCGATCATCCTCTCCGGCCCCTCGCCCGCCTCGGTGGAGAGCCTCGCGGCCGGCGGAGAGGCGCTCTTCACCTGGACGGTGCGCGCCGAAAGCACGGGCTCTGCCTGGTTCAGCGGCGAGGCGAGGGCGGTGGAAACCGGCGGGGATACGGTCCGCGCCCTGCCGACGATCTCCCCGACGCTCACTGTGGAGGCGGTCCCCTCGGGTGTCACCGTCCAGGCAACGGCGACCCTCCCCGGATCGGTGGCCCGCGGCGAGACCGGCGTGTCGCTCTTTCTCCTCACCCTTTCCCACGACGACGGGGCGTCGAGCGACGCCGCTCCGATCCGGATCGACACGGTGCGCGTCGCACTCGCCGGCGAGACGGGCGCTCCGCTCGATCCGGCCCTCCTCTTGGACGCCCTTTCGGCGGAGCGAAGCGGGCGGCCCATCGGCCGCGTCGAAGCGCCGGAGTTCGGCGCCGCCGAGGCGGCGATCCCCCTCGACGAACCGATACTCCTCGAGCCGGGCGATGAAGCGACGCTCGGCCTCTCCATCGACCTCCACGGCGATCCGGGCGCGGCCGCGCTCCGCGCGATCCTCGCCGGCGCCGGTTCGCTCGCCGCCCGAGACGCCAACTCGAACGCGCCGGTCCCGGTGGGGGGCGGCTTCCCCTTCGCGACCGGCTTGGCAGAGGTGGTCATCCCGCCGGACAGCCTGGTCGTGGAAGTGACGGAAGGCCCGCCCCCGCGGGTGAACCGGGGCGCCCGCTCGGCCCGGATCCTCCGCTGCGTGGTGGAAAGCCGCGGCGTCACCGGCGTCACCGCCGACGTGGTCCTCTCGGCGATTCACATCGGCCTGTCCGACGGCCTCTTCCCCTATGAAAGCGCGCGGATCACCGGACCGGGGATCACCCATTTCGACGGCGACGGTTGGATCGTGCGGGACGGCGAGGCGGTCTTCTCCCTGGATCCGCAACTCACCGTACCGCCGAACAACCCGATCGAGATCCTCATCGCCGGCGACGTGGACTCCTTCGCGCCGCTCGGCCCCTTCCGCCTCGGCGTGGCGGAGAGCACCTTCGTCGATCCCAAGCCGGCCGCCGACGGGGGAACCGTGGAGGTGGTGCTCCGCCTCACCGGGCCGATGGAGTCGGAGGTTTCGGTGCGAACCGACTCCATCGCCGCGCTCGTCGAGACGCCCCCGGACTCCTCCGTCGCCAGGCCCGGCGACAGGGACCGCGAGGTGCTCCACATCCATTTCATTCATGAAGGGGATTCGACGCGCGCCGCGGTCCGCCTCGACGGGGTGCGGATCCGGCTGGAGAACGAGGCGGGCGACTCGACGGAGATCCGGTCGCTGGTGGAGAGACTCCGGGTCCGCGAGGGGGACCGCTCCCTCGCTTCGGCCGCGCCGGTGCAGGAAGGGGCGGCGTCGCTGGCGCTCCCCTTCTCCGAAACGTTGACCGTCGAACCGGGCGGCTCGGCGCTCATCCGCGTCCAGGCGGATCTGAAGGCGGACGCCCCGCCCGGCGGCTATCGCTTCGTCCTTCCCGCGACCGCGGTGGCCGCCGCGGACGAGAACGAGTCGACTCCCGTGGCCGTTCACTTCCTCGGCGATGACCCGACGGCGGCCCGCTCCCCACTCCTCTCGGTAAGGAAGACGAGCGATCGGGTGGAGACGTGGATCGACCTGACCCTTCCCGCCGTGGCCATTCCCGGCGCGCTCGTCGCCGGCGCGGGATCGCTCCGCCTTCTCCCCTCCGGCGGCGAGGAGACGGCGGCGGCGCACCTCGCCGAGTTCTCCCTGCGATTCGAGGGACCGGGAGGCTCGACGATCGCCCCCGCGGAAGCGGTGCGGGGCGCCTCCTCGGGACCGGCGAAAGGGGCGGAACCGGTGGAGGCGATCCTCGCCCCGGATCGCCTGCGCTTTCTTTTCGACCCGGCGCTCACCCTGGCGCCCGCGGAGACCCTCACGCTCGCGATCGACTTGGAAACGGCGGAAAGCCCCACGGTCTCCTCCTTTCGCGTCCGTCTTCCGCTGGAGGAGATCCTCCTCGAGGAGCAAGGACCGCTCGTGGACCGGGCGAACGGGGACGGCGGCGCGAACCCCTCCTCATGGACTCACCTCGCGGAGAAAGGCTTCCGGGAGAGCCTGCGCAGCTATCCGAATCCCTTTACCCCGGCCGACGGCGCCGCGGTCTTCGCCTTCTACGCCGGCGCCGCGGGGCGGGCGTCGATCCGCATCTACACCGGTCTCGGCGCGCCGGTCCGAACGTTGGAAAAGAGGGTGACGGAGGCGGGGCTCGTCGAGATCGAATGGGACGGACGGAACGGCAAGGGGGACCGCGTGCTGAGCGGCGGCTACCTCGCCTCGGTGGAGATCGTCTACGACGGAGGAGGGAGAGATCATGCGATCCACAAGATCGCTGTTCTCAATTAGCGCGGAACGGGCCGTCCGGCGCGGCGCGCTCTTCCTCGCGGCGTGGGCCACGGCGTGGGCCACCGCTCCTTCGGCGTACGCCGAGGAGAGCGGCGGCACCGAGTCTCCCTTCGCCTTCGGCGCCGGCGCGCGCGCCCTCGCCCTGGGAGGCGCCTACGTCGCCCTCGCAGAGGGTCCGGCCGGCGTGACCTGGAACCCGGCGGGAATGGCCGGGGCGAAGCGCAAAGAGATGACTTTCTTTTACACCTCGCCTTTCGTCGAAGGAAACCGCTACGCCTTCTTCGGCTACGTACACCCCTTCCTCGACCGAGGAACCGTCTCCTTCGCGAACCTCCGTTACGGCATGGACGATATCCGCCGCTTCGACGCCGGCGGCGCCGAGGACGGGGTCTTCACGGACCGCCAGAACGAGTGGATTCTCGCTTACGCGCTCCCGCCCCTCGGTCCGGTCCGGATCGGCGCGAACCTGAAAGCGGAGACCCACGCGTTGGACGGGCGTTCCGCCACCTCCTTCGGCGCGGACCTGGGGATCCAGGTGGGCGCCGACGACGGCGATCGGAGCCTCTTCTCGAGGCGGAACCTCCGCTTCGGCCTCGCGATCCGGAACGTTCTCGAACCGACCCTCGCGATGGCGGACGGCGAGGACCGCCTCCCCCGTCTCCTCCGCGCGGGCGCCGCCCTCCGCGTTCCACTCGCCGGAGGCGACCGCGGCGAGGCGCTCCTACTCGCCGGGCTCGATCAGGGGAAGGAGAGCGGCGGGAGAGCGCGCTTCGGCGTCGAGTACCGCCTCCCCGGCGGGATCGCCTTCCGAGGCGGCGCCGACGGCGAGGAGTGGGCCGCCGGTCTCGGCCTCTCTTTCCACGCCGGCCGCTTTGATTACGCCTTCGCCTCCCGGGAGCTGGGGGACGCGCACCGCTTCGGCGTCACTCTCTCCTTCGGCGCGCCTCTGGACACGCTTCGGGAACGCCGCCGAGCCGAGGAGGAGGAGAGGCTCGCGCGTCGGACCGGCGAGGAGTTGGAGAGGAAGGAGCGGGAACAGATCGACGCGGACGTCCTCGATGCGGAAAAGCTTCTGAAGGCGGGGGACTTCATCGGCGCGGAGGCGCGCTTCGAGAGGGCGCTGCTCTGGGACGACGCCGATGAGAGAGCGCTCGCCGGTCTCGGGAGGGCCCGCACCGAACGGCATGTGGCGGACGGGGACGCCCGCCTCGCCGAGGGGAATCTGCTCGAGGCGGTGGCGGCGTACCGGGCGGCGCTCGCGGTTTCTCCGGAGGACGAAAGGGCGGCGCGGCGACTCGCCGAGACGACGGACCGGTTGAACCGGAGCGCCGAGCGAAGTCGCGAGGTAAGCGAGCACTTGACCCGGGGCGTGGAATACCTCGCCCTCTCCGACCTGCTCCGCGCCCGGGACGAGTTCGACGCGGCGATCGAAATCGCGCCGGACAACCCGGACGCGAGTTCCTACCGGGTGAGGACCGATTCGCTCATCGCGCTTCGTATCGACGATCTGGTGGAAGAGGCGGCCTGGTTCCGCGACCGGGGGAGGCCGGAAACGGCGAAGGATCGCTACCGGGAAGCGCTCGCCCTCCGACCGGATCGCGACGATCTCGTCCGGGAAATCGCCCGCCTCGAGGCGCCCGCCGCGGAACCGGAGACGGCGGGGGAGGGCGGCGCGGCGACCGCGACCGAAGCGGCGCCGGAAAGACGGCGCGAGCCGACGCCGGAGGAACGCGAAGAAGCGGGGCGGATGTACCGATCCGGCGTGGACGCCCTCGGCGACGAGCGTTACGACGAGGCGGTCCGCTATTTCCAATTCGTTTACGGGCTGGCGCCCGACTACGAAAACGTCCGCTCTTACCTGAAACAGGCCCATCTTTTCCTCGGCATGGACCGATACACGGAAGGGGACATGAGCGAGGCGATCCGGGAGTGGGAACGCATTCTCGAGATCGATCCGGAGGACGAGAAGGCGCTCTCCTACGTCCGGAGGGCGCGATTGGAGATCCGCAAGGCGAAGGCGCTATCGGGAGGCTAGCGGGAAGGTGCGACGCGAAACGGTTGCGAAACGAACGATTCCGCTCCGCTGGGTGTTCGCCGGATCGGTGATGGTGCTGATCACGGCGCTCACACTCGGCACGGCGCGGATCATCATCGAACGCGAGAAGGGGGTGCTCGAGGAGGAGACCCTCCGCCGCCTCCTCGCCCAGGGTAGGAACCTCTCCGCGACGAGCGCGACGGCGCTCCTCGACGAGTTTCCCGAGTTCGTCCTCCACCCGGCCATCAAGGATCTGCTCGAGGAGAACCGGGAGCTTTCCTACGCGGTGGTGGTGGACCGCAACGGCCGCATCCGCGGCGATCGGGACCTGCGCCGCGTGGACCTCCCCTTCGAGGACCGCCCCGACTTCCGGCCGCTCACGGCGGGACTCGGCCGCGGAGCGGGCGAACGGTTCCGCGCCGACGACCGGATCCTCGAGGTGACCGTTCCGGTCCGCTACCGGGACGGAAGCGAACTGGGCGCGGTCCATCTCGGCCTGGAGCGGGAGCACCTGGCCGCCGTTCTCCGGGAGGCGCAGAGAAGCACCTTGGCGGTCCTTCTCGGAACGCTCAGCGTCGGCCTCGTCTTCGCCCTCTTCCTCGCCTCGCGGGTCGTCCGTCCGATCCAGCAGCTCACCCGCGGCACCGAGGAGATCGGCCGCGGCAACTTGGACTACAAAATCGTCGTGAAGAGCCGGAACGAGGTGGGGGTCCTCGCGCGCACCTTCAACGAGATGACCGGGCGGCTCCGGGAGGCGCAGCGGGATCTGGTCGAGAAGGAGCGGCTCGGCCGGGAGCTGGAGATCGCCCACGAGATCGAGGAGAAACTCCTCCCCCGCCCGAACCTGGGCATTCCGGGATACGACGTGGCCGGATTCCATCAGTCCGCCCGCACCGTGGGCGGGGATTACTGGGACCTGATCCCGATCGACGACGAGCGCGTGGGAATCACCGTGGCGGACGTGGCGGGAAAGGGAATCCCGGGGCTGGTGGTGATGGCGATGACCAGCGCGCTCCTCCGCACCCACGCGAGGAGGCACGACTCGCCGGCGGCGATGCTCGCCGAACTGAACCGGATGCTCCGGCCGAATCTGCGCCGGGGAATGTTCATCACCATGTTCTACGGCGTGCTCCACATCCCCACCGGCCGTTTCGTCTTCGCAAGCGCCGGGCACAATCCACTCCTCCATTTCCGGCGCCGGGGGGGCCTCGGCGATCCGTTGGGGACGGAGGGGATCCCGCTCGGCCTTTTCGGCGACGACCGTTTCGACGAGCGAATCCGGGACGACGCCTTCACGCTCGATCCGGATGACGGTTTCGTCCAGTACACCGACGGCGTGAACGAGGCGACGAACCCGCGGAAAGAAGAGTTCGGCACGGAGAGGCTCCTCGCGTCGCTCGCCGGCGTGGAGGAGCGGACCGCCCAGGAAACGGTGGACCGGCTGGTCGGCGCGGTGCGCGCCTTCACCGGCGACGAACCGCCCAGCGACGACATCACCGTTCTCTGCATCCGGCGCGCGGCGGCGGTCCCGGCCGCGGTGGACGCGTAAAGGGGGAGGCGATGGGGACCGATAACCGGAAAGGAGAGCCGATGAGCAACGCCACCGAAGCCACCTGCCGGGACGCGGTCCTGCCCGAGGCGGACCGTTACCCCTTCCCGCCGAGACAGGACGGCGGCTGGTTCCGCCTGGAGATCCCCGCGCGAATCGACGCGGTGGGGCCGCTCTGCGCGTTTCTCACGCTTCTGGCGGAACGGCGCGGCCTGTCTCCGGACGAGATCCACCGCGTGGAGATCGCCGCGTACGAAACCTGTCTCAACATCATCGAGCACGCCTACCACTTCGACGGCTCGGCCCGGATCACCGTGCGTGCGCGGATGGACCGGGAACGGGCGGTTCTCTCCTTCACCGACCACGGCGAGGGCGTGGATCCGGAGAGGATCCCGCCGCCGGATATAAACGATCCGCTGATCCGGCTCCGCGGGCGCGGCTTCGGAATCCAGATCATCCGCCGCTCCATGGACCTGGTCCGCTATCGGAGAACGCCTCGAGGGGAAAACAATCTTCTACTCATCAAATATTTTGACCGAGACCGCCCGCGGCGAAACGGGCCGGGCGGCCGGCTCGGGGGGGACGTGGCATGAACCCGGAACAGACGAACTTTCGGCTCACCGCGGAGACCGTTCACCGGGACCCGCCGGTGACCCGCCTCGTCCTCCAGGGCCGCTTCGACGCGGAAGGGCTTCCGGAGGCGATCGCGGCGATCGACGGCGCCCGGGCGGAGGGGACGACCCGCTTCCTCGTGGATCTGGGCGGGCTCTCTTTCATCGGCTCCGCGGGGATCGGCATCTTTCTCTCCCTGGTGGAGGAGATGCGCGGCGAGGGGGGCGTGGTCTTCCTGCGCGTCCCCGCTCCGGTGCTCCGCATCTTCGACGTGCTGAACGTGACCGAGTTCCTCGAAATCGGTGACAACGACGCGGACGCGCTCGAGCGCCTGACGGCGGCCGAGACCGCCGGCGGGATCTGAGGAGGAAACGCCGATGGCCGAGCCGCACCCCGAAGCAATCCTGGACGGGCCCGACGCGGCGACGTTGCAGAAGCGGATCTACGGGCTCGAAACCCTTTTAGAGCTGACCCGCTCGCTGGTCATGGTGCGGGACCGCCGCCGGATCGACGACTTTCTCCTGCTCACGGCGATGGGGCTCTTCTCCGTCTCCCGGGCGATTCTCCTCGCCCGCGACGGCGAAGAAGACCGATTCGAGGTGGTGGCCCGCGGCCTCCGCGAGGGAGAGATCCGGGACCGGCTCGACATCCGCCTCTCCGGCGTTTTCGCCCGCCGCCTCCGCGTCGCCCGTGAACCGGTTCCTCTCCGCGAGGAGGGACTTCCGGAGCGGGAGCGGGAAGCGGTCCGCTTTCTCATCGACCGTCGAATCCGCCTCGCCGCGCCGATCCGGGGAAACGGCAAGTTGAACGGCATCCTCCTGCTCGGCGATCGGATCCGGCAGGACTCCTTCTCTCCCTTCGAAAAACAGATGCTCCGGTCCATCCTCGATCTGGCCGGAATCGTGATGGACAACGCCGAACTGGTCGGGGAGCTCCGCGACGCGAACCTCGCCCTGGAGGAGAGAAACGAGCGCATGAAGGAGCTGGACCGGATGAAAAGCCGGTTCCTCTCCAACATGGGCCACGAGCTCCGCACCCCCCTCACCGCCGTGATCGGTTTCGCCGAATGCCTCCGCTACCCCGACGTGGACCGGGAGAAACAGGTGGAATTCATCGATCAGATTCTCCGGGCGGGCCGCAAGCTCTCCAATCTGATCGAGCAGGTGATGGACCTTTCGGAAATGGACCACCGCACCTTCAAGCTTCGCCCGGGCAAGGGAGATCTCAACCGGCTCGTGCAGGAAGTGACCGAAGCGCTGCGTCCCGAGATGGAAGAAAAGAATCTCGACCTGCAGCTGGACCTGAAGGAAGCGCTCCCCGAGAGCTGGTTCGACATGGATCGGACGAAGCGGGTGGTGCGCAACCTGATGGACAACGCGATCAAGTTCTCCAAAAAGAACGGGCGGGTCCGCGTCGCGAGCGGGCTGGAGGGGGATCAGGTCACCCTCTCCATCGCCGACACCGGCGACGGAATCCCGCCGGAGGAGATCGCCCTCATCTTCGATCGCTTCCGACAGGTGGACGGTTCGGAAACACGGGCCCACGGCGGCGCCGGGATCGGTCTCAGCCTGGTGAAGGAGATCATGGAGGGGCAGCAAGGGTCGGTGTCGGTGGACTCGAGTCCGGGGAGCGGAAGCGTCTTCACCATCCGCCTGCCGCGGGACGGAGAGGAAGAGGGGATCGCCGAACCGGTCTTTCCGGCTGAGGGCGTCGGTCAGTCGTGACCGCCCGTCCCGCCGAGGTGCTTCAGCGCGTGATCGATGATGGGACGGATCGCCTCCATCCCGTCCCGCACCGCCCCCATGCTCCCCGGCAGATTCACGATCCAGGTGCGTCCCACCAGACCGGAGACGCCCCGCCCGATCGGCGCGGGGACCACTCCCTTGGCGACGCCCGACCGGCGGATCTCTTCCTCCACGCCGGGGGCTCGCTTCTCGATCACCGCCAGGGTCGCCTCGGGCGTCACGTCCCTGGGCATGAAACCGGTGCCGCCTACGGTGACGACCAGAAGAGGGCGTTCCCGATCGACGAGAGCGCGGAGCGTCTCCTCGATCCTCTCCCGTTCATCGGGGACGAGCGCTCGAGAGACGACGGCGAGCCCCGCTTCCTCCAGAAGCCGGGCTGCGAGCGGGCCGCTCCGGTCCTCGCTCTCGCCCCGCGAAGCACGGTCGCTCACCGTCACCACCGCCGCGCGCCATTTTGCTTCCATCATTCGCTTTCCGTCCGACGGGCGGAGCGTCCGGCCCGCTCCGCGCCTCTTCCGTAGCCCGGGTTATCGCTCGATGCCGTCCCTCGCCGTGACGCCGTCGCGGTAGTAGTGCTTGATCTCGCGCATCTCCGTGACCAGGTCCGCCCGAGCGATCAGCTCCGGCGGCGCCTTCCTTCCGGTGAGAACCACCTCCACCCCCTCCGGGCGGTGATCGAGGAAATCGAGAAGGTCCTCGACGGCGAGCAGCCCGAACCAGACCGCCACGTTCGCCTCGTCCAGAACGACGATGTCGAAGCGGCCCGACTCCATCGCCTCACGAGCCCGGGCGAGACCTCGCCGCGCGCGCTCCACGTGCTCCGGAGTCACCTCCTCACGGCGGATGCACCGCGGATCGCCGTATGGCTCGAGAACGATCCGGTCGTTCCCCTCCAAGGCGATCCTCTCGCCGTACACTTGGCCCTTCATGAACTGGCCGATGTACACGCGGAGTCCGTGGCCCGAGGCGCGAAGGGCGAGACCGAGAGCGGCGGTGGTCTTCCCCTTCCCGTCGCCCGTGTAAATCTGAACAAAGCCCCGTTTCATTCCGCCCCCGCCCCGCGCCTGGTCGGCGCCTGCCCGGAGAGAGGGAAGCGCGGATCCGGGGACCGACCCGCGGCGCCGCGCGCCGCCCGCCCCCACCGATCCGCGCTCCCTTGCTCGAAACGGTCCGTCAGCGTCCCGGTCCGGACACCCCTGTCGGGGCGCCGGCGGGCGCGGCCTGCTTCTCCGGCTTCGGCTGGGGACGGCTCTCCGCCTTCCCCTTTCCCTCCACCGAACGCCAACAACCGCCGTCGAAGAATACGCCCTCTTCGATGACCAGGTTCTTGGTGTAGATGTTTCCCTCGAAGTGGGAACCGGCCTGGAGCTTCACACCCTCCCGGGCGTGGATCTCTCCGTTCAGGTTCCCGGCGATGGTGGCGACCTTGGTCTCCACCTCCGCACGGACCTTACCGGTTTTCCCGATGACCAGCGTGTCCGAGACGATCAGTTTTCCGTCGAACCGCCCGTCGACCCGGATGTTCCCGCTGACGTTGACCGTGCCGTTGAACGTGCATCCTTCTGCGATGATCGAAGCCACTTTTTCCGTACCTTCCGGATTATCCGTTCGCGCCATATGCCATCCCCTTTCTCAGGGGCCGTCTCCCCGCATCCTAGGCCGGGATAGGCGGGCGCGTCAACGGGATTCCTTCCGATGGGAAGGGAAAGAGACGTCGCGGGGCATGATACCGAACCCGGGGTTATGCTAGACTCTCGACGTCTCGAACCCGAGGTGCGGCGATGCTGCGTTCCCAAAGAAGCAAGCGGTCGAGGAAGAATCTCAAGGCGGGGCTCTCCCTGACGGCGGCGGCCGCGACGGTCTTCGGCGTGATCAGCGGCGCGGCGGCCATCTCCACCAACCATCTGGGCACCTACAAGCTCCACAACCTGGCGGTTTCTCTCTTCGTGGAGCGGTTGAACGCCGTCTTCTTCCGTTTCACCCTCGTCGGCGCGGCGTGCGCGGTGCTCCTTTTCGTGCTCTACCGGGTCGCGCCCCGCTCCTTCCGGCGGATCACGTCGATCCTCTTCCTCATCGGGCTCCTGCTGGTGATCACGCAGAGCGGCCTCTTCGGCGGCGGCGAGGAAACGGGAGGCGGCGCGCTCTTCCTCCAAGGTCGTCGCTTTCTCCTGATCCTCGCGGCCCTGGCGGCGGCCCGGGTCTTTCACGAGATTTACCCCGCCTTCCAGGCGATTCTCTCCTTCGGCTCCCTCCGGGTGATCCTGCTCCCCCTTTTTCTGCTCGCCGTCGCGAACAGCGGCGCCTATATCAATTGGACGAAGAACTTTCCCCGCGGACAAAACGTGGTTCTCATCACCGTCGACGGGATCCGGCCGGACCACATGGGCGTTTTCGGATACGAACGAACGACCACGCCCCACCTGGATCGTTTCGCCCGGGAAGGGATTCTCCTCACGCGGGCTTTTTCGGCGGCGCCGCTCAGCCGCCCCTCCCTTGCGTCGATCCTGACCGGGCGTTATCCGGCGGCGGCCGGCGTGCGCCGGACCGAGGACGGCCTCCCCACGGGGCAGGCCACGCTGGCGGAAGTTCTCGAGGACCGCGGATACGACACGGCGGGCTTTGCCGTCCTCGCCGGACCGCCGGGCTCCTCCGGCTTCGGCCAGGGATTCGGCCATTTCCGTGAAGCGGCGGGAGCGGACGCCGACTCGCTGACCTCCGAAGCGGTTCGTTGGATCCTGGAGCGGAAGAAACGGCCCTTCTTTCTCTGGATCCACTACGACGACCCGGTCATGCCCTACGCGCCGGCGCCGGAGGAGCGCGTCTTCGGAGACCCGGACTACGAAGGACCCTATCGTGACCGCTTCTTCTATCGGCCGACGCCGGGATGCCGCGTTTTCGATCTCGTTCCTCTGGACGAGGAGGATCGACGGCGCGCCGTCGATCTGTACGACGGCGAGATCCGGGCCATGGACACGCGGATCGGGCGGATCCTCGCCGCGCTCCGGGAGCGGGATCGGATCCACGACTCGATCCTGCTGGTGGCGGGCACCCATGGGGAAAGCCTGGGCGAACACGGGTACCACTTCGATCACGGGGAGTTTCTCTACGACCCCACGCTCCACGTGCCGGTCCTGCTGAGCGCCCCGAACCTCCCCCGGCAGGTGATCGAATCGCAAGTCCGTCTGATCGATCTCGCCCCCACCCTCCTCGACGTGCTCCACTTCGACGTGCCCTACGACGCCGAGGGCCGGAGCCTGATGCCGGTGGTGGAGCGTCCGAGCCGCCCGCGGAGTTTCCCCCTCTTCGCCGAAACCGGCCCCTCCCTCCTCTTCCGGCACAACGAGCGGCGGCCCGTCGCCGGCCTGGCGGGGAGGCTCCAATCGATTCGTCTGGAGGGATGGAAGCTGATCCGCACACCCGGCGCGGAGCGGCCTCTGTTCGAGCTGTACGATCTGGAGAACGACCCTTCGGAGAGCCGGAACCTGGCCGCCGCCATGCCGGAGAAAACGGCGGAGCTGGCGGCGCTCTTGAAGGGGTGGGCGGCGGAGACGCCGCCGGTCGGTCCGGACGGCGACGCCCCGCCTCCCGATTGGGTTCTTCCCGGAGGGGAGTAGTCCCCTTCCCCGCTTCAGCTCTTCAGCGACTCGCGGAAGGCTTGCGTGAGAAGCGGCACCACGGTGAACAGATCCCCCACGATCCCGTAATCGGCCATCTTGAAAATCGGCGCGTTCGGGTCCTTGTTGATCGCCACGATCACGTCCGCGTTCCGCATGCCGGCGATGTGCTGGATCGCTCCGGAGATACCGCAGGCGATGTAAAGCTTCGGCTGTACCGTCTTACCGGTCTGTCCCACCTGGTGGGGGTACTCGATCCAGCCCGAGTCGACGGCGGACCGGGAGGCGCCGACGGCTCCGCCGAGAGCGGCGGCGAGTTCGCGAAGCGGCCCGAATCCCTCGGCGCCGCCGAGACCGTGCCCTCCGGCGACGATCACATCCGCCTCCTCCAACTGGACCGTCTCGCCCGGGTGCGGTTTCAGTTCCAACACGCGCGCGACCAAGCCCTCCGGAGCGGCGGCGGGAGCGCGTTTCTCCACGGTCGCCGCGCCGCCTCCTTCGGCGGGTGAATAGGCCTTGGGGCGGACCGTGAAGATCGCCGGATCGCCGCCGCGACACTCGATCCGCGCGGTCAAGTTGCCGCCGAACACACCCCGCGCGCCGACCAGCCGTCCATCCTCTCTCTCCACGGCGTAGCACTCCTGTACCACGCCGGTGTCGAGGGCGACGGCAAGCGAGGCGCCCAGTTCCCGTCCGTTCAGGGAAGCCGGAACGAGAATCGCCTCGGGGACGCCGTCGCGGACCGCTCCGGCGATCGCCGCCGTGTAGGGACCGACCCGATAAGTCGCCAGGTCCGGATCGTCCAGCACCAGCACACGGCCGGCGCCGACCTCCGCGAGCCTCGCCACCCGCTCGTCCGACCCGTCGCCGAGAAAGAGAAGAGTCACGGCCGAGGGATCCCCTCCCGCCAGTTCGACGGCGCGCCCCGCCAGTTCTCTCGTGGCGCGAGAGATTCCGTCCGGAGTCGCCTCCGCGATCACCCAAATCGCGTTCGCCATCTCTCCCACCTCCTTCTACAGGACCTTGGCGTCCAGGATTTTTCGCACGAGGACGGCGACCGCTTCCTCCGGTTCCCCGCCGATCATCTCCACTCCCGACGGGGGCGGAGGGGACTCGATCCCGCGAACGAAAGTCTGCGATCCGGCGACGCCGAGCCGCGAAGGATTCTCCCCCAGATCGGCGACGGTCCAGACCGGGATCTCCCGGCGGGCCGCCTTGCGGATACCGAGCGGGGAGGCGTAGCGGGGGAAGTAGATCCCCTTCATCACCGTGAGCACCACCGGAAGGGACGCCTCGACGATCTCCCGGCCCGCCTCGAGGGCGCGGCCGACCCGGATCTTCTTTTCACCGGCGTCGAACTCCAGGATCTCGTCCACATAGGAGAGAACGGGAATCCCCAGCAAACCCGCGAGGGCGGCGCCCACCGTGGCGGCGTTGTCGTCGGCCGCCCGGTCGCCGCACACGATCAGGTCCGCCCCGTCGATCTTGCGGACCGCCGCCGCCAGCGCCCGCGCGACGGCGACGGGGTCGCCCCCCACGAGCGCGTCGTCGGCGAGCAGGAACGCGTCGTCGGCGCCGACCGCCAGGGCCGATTCCTTCAATATCTTGGCCGCCCCGGGCCGCCCGACGCAGAGGGCGATCACCTCCCCTCCGGAACGGTCGCGGAGCTGAAGAGCCGTTTCGAGGGCGTAGGGCCCGATCGGGTCGACCAGGTAGGCCGCGTCCCCTCGAGGGGCCAGATATCCCTCCTCGGCCACCCGAACACCGTCGGGTGTCTCGGGGACTTCTTTCAAACAGACGATCGCCTTCATGCTTCCTCCATCTTTTCCGTCGGGAGATCCTCGAGCCGGGGATCGGAAGAGCGGCCCCGGAGAGCGTTGCCCGAGAGGCTAGCATCCGCTTTTCGGGGCTGTCAAGAGAGGCGGTTCGCGAACCCCATATATCGCAATAAGTACCGTTTAGTACATTTTTTTCTTGTCGTTTCCATTCGTATCTGTCATAATATTTTCAAAATATCATATGACCACCCCCTGCTTCCCTCGTGCTCCTGGGTCCCTCATCACTATGACGCGGAAGGGACTTGGCACCTGTAACCAGGCCACCGAGCGACACGAGCCAAAAGCGGGGGGTGTTTTTTTGTCTGAAACGGGTGAAGGGGAGAGACGGACGCCTCTCCCCTTCGGCTGATCTCTCGTTCTTCCGCTCTCTATTTAGGCAAGAGACCTGAATAGGCCGGTGAGAACTTCGACGGTTGGATCGCTCCCAACCAACGACTTGTTGATGGTAGTATAGCACTGTCGCTCGGGAGCGGTCAAGCAGCCGGTGCTGGCGCGCCGCGCGCATTCGGTCTTCGCCTTTCCCGCCCCATGTAGACGACCCGATTTCGCCCCCATTCGGAGGTCAAGATCATGCGAATGATCCACAAAGTGCTCGCGATCGTCTCCCTCTTGCCTCTTTTCGCCGTCGCCGGCGCGTCGGCCGAAGAGGGCGGCCCCTATCTGGGGGTGCGCGCGCAACGCCTGACCGCCCCCCTGGCCGACGCCCTCGGCGTGGAGGGAACGTCCGGCGTTCTCGTGTCGGAAGTCGCGGAAGGGAGCCCCGCGGCCGAAGCGGATCTGCAGCGCGGCGACGTGCTGCTCACATGGAACGGCGAAGCGATCCCCTCGCCGCGCGCGCTGATTCGTATGGTCCGCGACGCCGAAATCGGGGACGAGATCGCCTTCACGCTGATCCGGCGCGGCGAAAGCCGGACGACGCGCGTCGAGCTGGCGGAACGGGAGAAGAAGGGGGGCGTCGACAAGGGGAAGCGCGGACGCGGGGAAAGAAATCTCGAGAAACGCTCCCATCATCGGACCCGGATCGGCGCGTGGCTCGGCGTGGAAACCCGCGACCTCGACGCCGATCTGGCCGCCTACTTCGACCTTCCCGCCGGAAGCGGCGCGCTGGTGGTCGGCGTGCCGGCCGAGGGACCGGCCGCCCGGGCGGGCGTCAAGGGGGGCGACGTGATCGTCCGCCTGGGAGACGACGCGGTCCAAAGCGCCGCCGACCTCGCCGAAGCCGTCGCCGGCCGCGAAGCGGGGGACGAGGTGGAGGTGGAGATCGTCCGGAAGGGGAAGAAAACCACGTTGCGGGTGACGCTCGGCGCTCCCACCTCCCCCTTCGAAAGGTTCCGGACGATGCGGTTTCCCCCGCCGGACTGGGGCCGCTTCCACGGGATGCGGGGGCGGATCGATCGGGAAATGGATCATCTGAAAAAGGAAGTCGGGAAGCTCCGGAAGGAGATCGACAAAATCCGCGATGACAAGTAGAAGGCGCGGCGCATCGGCCGATGGCGGAAGAGAAACATGGAACGACCCGAGAGGCGGCGGCGCGGGCCGGGTCGAGCTGCGGGTGCGCTACGCGGAGACGGATCAGATGGGCGTGGTGTATTACGCCAATTACCCGGTCTGGTTCGAGGTGGGACGGGCCGCGCTCCTGCGGGGGCGCGGCATGACCTACGCCGACCTGGAGAGGCGCGGCTACCATCTCCCCGTATCGGGCGTCCGTTATCGCCTCCTCGCGCCCGCCCGGTACGATGACCCCATCCTCGTCGAAACCGGCGTCACCGCCCTCCGCTCACGGGCGATCACCTTCGCCTACCGCGTCCTCAGGGAGGGCGCCCTCCTCGTCGAGGGAGAGACGGATCACGTCTGCGTGGACCGCGCGATGCGACCCGTCCGGATCCCCGATGAACTCCGGCGCGCCTTGGAAAGACCGTCACCGGACGGAGACCGATGAAAGTCCTCGAGATCCACGCCGCCATCCAAGGAGAGGGGCGGGCGAGCGGCGTCCCCTGCGTCATCGTGCGCTTCGCCGGATGCCCCTACCGCTGCGCCTGGTGCGACACGGCCTGGGCGCGGGATGCGGAAGGGGAGGAGGCGAGCGCGGCGGAGGTGGCGCGGCGCGCGTCGGCCTTCGGCATCCCCCGTTTCCTTCTGACCGGCGGCGAGCCCCTCCTTCAGGAGGAGTTGCCCGATCTGATCCGCGTCCTGATCGAAGGGGGCGGCGAGGTGCTCGTCGAGACCTGCGGCGCGCTTCCCGTGGACCGGATCGATCCGCGGGCCGTAAAAATCATGGATATCAAGTGTCCCTCCAGCGGCGAGTCGGAACGCGTGCTCTGGTCGAATCTGGATCGCCTGGGAGGAGCGGACGAGATCAAGTTCGTCCTGGCGAACCGGGCGGACTACGATTGGGCCAAGGGGATCGTGGCCGCGCGGCTCGGCGGTTTCCCGGGGGCGGTTCTCTTCTCCCCCGTCCACGGGCGGCTTCCGGCGGAGAGGCTCGCCGGTTGGATTCTGGAGGATCGTCTCCTGGTGCGACTCCACCTCCAGCTGCACAGGATCCTATGGCCGGACCGGGAAAGGGGGGTCTAAAGGCGATGGCGGAACAGGCGGGATCGGTGGTTCTTTTAAGCGGCGGCATGGACAGCCTGGTCACCGCGGCGATCGCCGTCCGGGAGAGCGACGCCTCCTTTCTGCACGTCTCTTACGGGCAGAGGACGGAGCGCCGGGAGCGCGCCGCCTTCGATGCGATCGCCGATCACTACGGCGTGAAGCGGCGCCTCGCCCTCTCCATCGAGTCCCTCCGGGCCGTGGGCGGCTCCTCCCTCACCGATCCGTCGATGCCGGTGCGGACCGGCGGCGTGGACCGATCGCGCGTTCCCGACACATACGTCCCTTTCCGCAACGCCCACCTCGCCGCGATCGCGGTCTCCTGGGCCGAAGGTATCGGCGCCTCACGGATCTACATCGGAGCGGTGGAACAGGACTCCTCCGGCTACCCGGACTGCACCCGCGCCTTCTTCGACGCCTTCGAGAAGGCCGCCCGTCTCGGCGCCGCCCGCGCCGGCGAACTCCGCATCCTCACCCCGCTGATCCATCTCTCCAAGGCGGAGATCGTCCGCCTGGGCCTGCGAATGGACGCCCCCTTCCATCTCTCCTGGTCGTGCTACGTCGAGGAGGAGCGCGCCTGCGGTCTCTGCGATTCCTGCCGGCTCCGCCTCGAGGCGTTCCGCGGATGCGGCGTCGCCGACCCGATCCCCTACGCCGGCACACCCCCCCCGACCCCCTAAATAGCCCCCTTCTCTCCATCACGGGCCCGGCCGGATTCCTCCGGCCCCGGCCGCGGCCCCCGGAAAAAAGACACGATCTCTGAACCTTTTTGAAGAAAAACCCGTCTTACCGGGTAGATAGTGGTGAAACCCGGCTGGGCCGCCGGGGCGAACGGAGGGTCGGAGATGTTCGAGCTGTTGATGATACTCGTCGGGCTGGGAGCGCTCCTGCTCATGGTCAAGCTGGTCGCCTTCGCCCTGCATTTGGTGTTCCTTCCCCTGAGGATCGTGGGCGGGCTGCTCCTTCTCCTGATCGCGATGCCGATCGTGCTGATCACCCTGCCTTTCCTGCTCGTCGGCGGAGCGATCGCGGGAATCGCCTGTCTGGCCTGTTTCTCGTTCCTCTTTTAATTTTCGCCGAAGGAGTTCCCCAACGGCGCCGGGGCTGTAGGCGCGCCCTCCATCGCAGACGGGACGGTCCGAACTCGGCTCGTCCCGTCTTGCGTTTACCCTTTGCGCGGCTCCACACGGCAAAAAAGAACGGGGCCCGCAGGCCCCGCTCCCTTTCGCGTTCTTGCCCCCGCGCTTCGGATCAGAAGAGGAAGTGGATGTTGAAGACGGGCGCGAAGAGATACATCGCCGTCTCCGCCCCACCGAGACCGAGGGCGAGGGGATAGACGCCGGCGCCGATCTCCACGTTCTCCGTCACCAGCGTGTTGAATCCGATCAGGAATCCGAGTTCGATGAGCGAGGCCGGCTCGAACTTGTCGTTGAAGGTTCCGTCCGTCTTGATGGCGAAGGAGCCGCCCATCTCGACGGGGATGCCGTTGTACTCCCAGGGACGAACGGCGACCTTGCCGCCGAATGTGATCTGGGAGCTGCCGTAGTCATAGAACGCGAATCCCCCCTCCGCCATCCACTTGTAGGAACTGACGCGAAGGGTGGCCATGTCTCCCACGACCGGGTAGCGGGAATATCCCATGCCGAAACGCCCGCCGCGACCGGCGCTCCAGGCCGCGGAAGGCGCGAGAACGAGTAAAGCCAAACCTAAGGTGAGTGCGGAACGAACCTTCATGTCTATCCCCCTGTCGCAATCAACGAAACACACTCTCCGATATGAAAACACCGCATGCATTGTAGGATCGCCGGGGGGAGCGCGCAAGCGGAATGTCGGCGCGCTGCGGCGGCGGCCGGGACTGTGGTACAATGCGGCCGAGAGGATGGATCCCCCCATGACCGTTGAACGCCGAACCGGGCTCGCCGCCCGGATCGTGGGTATCGTCATACTCGAGTACGCGATCGTGGTCGTTGGATGTCTGACGGCGATCCGCCGTTTCGGTCCCTCCGCCGGAGAGGCGGCCAGCATCGGCGCCGTTCTGTTCGGCGTTCTTTCACTTATCAACTTCCTCGTCGCCCGCCGGCTTTTCCGCGGCGGCCCGGCGACGGGCACGCCGATGCGTCGCGACGAATCGGAAGACTATGCCCGCCTCCGCGAGGAGTTCTACTACCTCCGCTGGTACCTCGACGAACTCGTGGAAAACTGGAACACCGCCGTGCTCGTATTGGACCGGTCGCTTCTGGTCCGCTCGATGAACCGGGCGGGACGCGATCTTCTCTCGCTCAGAGAGAAGGCGGAGCTGGTCGGCCGCCCCTTCCATCTCCACCCGCTCTCCGCCGCGACCTACCGCGGGCAGGTCTCCTGTTTTCGGGACCGCCCCCTCCGGGAAGCGCTTGCCGCATGCTGCCGCGAGGGGACGCCGGTCCTTCTGGAGAAAATCGCCTATCACCGCATGGGCGGCGAGGAGCCGGTCCTTCTCGACGTTCTGGTGACCCCCTGGGGGGAACGGGTGGGCGAACCGCACCGGCTAGTTCTCCGGCTGGAGCGGACGGCGCGAAACGGCGGAATCGTCGCGCGGGAGGGAGCCGGCCCGGCGGAACCTCTCCCATTACTCCCCCGAGAGACGGAGGGGCCGCTCCGGGAGGCATGCGCCGACCTCAAGGGCCGGATCGAGGCGCTCCACCGTTCCTGCCGCTCGATCGCGGAGGCCGTGGCGCCGAGTCGGAACGGTGTGGAGGCGGAACTGCTTCTCTTCGAAATCCAGGCGGATCGTATCCGGGAGGAGATGGACCGCTTGGAGAGTCTCGCGTCGACGCGCCCGTTTCGCGCGCGCTCTCAGGCGGAGAAGGCCTCCCGCCCCCGCCGGAACCGGAGAGGGAAGGATGTCGCCGAATCGTGATCGTCTTTTCCCCCTTTGTCTCTACCTCTTCTCTTTTCTGCTTCAAATAGTTTATCTATTAGAAATCAAATCCAACCCCTTCTTTAATCTTCCGGTCCTCGACGAGGCGATTCATCTCCGCTGGGCGAACGCCCTCGCCCGGGGGGAACCCTGGTTCCCCGGCGAGCCCTACTTCCGGGCGCCCCTCTATCCCCTCTTCCTCTCCTTTCTCTTCCGGATCGGCGGCGCCGGGGTTCTCTTCCCGCGGATCGTCCAGGCGGCGATCGGCGCGCTCGGCCCGGTCCTCCTCTACCGGCTCGGACGGCGGCTCTTCCCGTCCACCACCGCGGCCGTCGCCGCGATCCTTCTCGCCCTGAACGGCATGGCGCTCTACTTCCAGGCGAGTTTCCTGATCGTCTCGATTCTCATCCCTCTCGACCTCGCGGTCCTGCTTCTCCTGGCGCGCTCCGCCGACCGGCCGGAAAGGGCGGCGCTCTGGCTCGGAGCCGGCGTCCTTCTCGGCCTTTCGGCCGTCGCCAGGCCGAACATCCTCCTCTTCGGCGCGGCGGTCCCTTTCTGGGCGTTCGCGCTGGACGGGCGGCCGGCGAGGACGCTCCGCCGGGCGGTCCTCCCCTTCCTGCTCGGCGCGGCGCTGCCGATCGCGCCGGTCGCCCTGCACAACCTCGCCGCCGGCGAGCCCGTGTGGATCGCCTGGCAGGGAGGGATCAACTTCTACATCGGCAACAATCCGGGATCGGACGGGATGACCGCCATCGCGCCCGGCGCGGACGGCACGTGGTGGGGCGGTTATCGCGACATGATCCGTTTCGCCGAAGAGAGCGAGGGAAAGCCGCTTTCGCGGCGCGGAGTTTCCGCCTACTGGACGGGTCGCGCATTCGCTTTCTTCCGCGACGATCCGGGCGGCGCGGCTCGCCTTTTCGCGCGCAAGGCCTTCCTGCTGGTGAACGACTTCGAGGTGAGCAACAATCAGGGAATCTACTTCTTCCGCCGCTTCTCCCGGATCCTCGCGGTGCTGATGCATCTCGGCTGGGGAATCCTCTTCCCCCTCGCCGCCGCAGGCGCCGTTTTCATCCGATGGGACCGCCGCCGCGCCCTCCCGGCGCTCTTCTTCCTCGTCTACGGCGCGGGGATCGTCCTCTTTTTCGTGACCGCCCGTTACCGGATGCCCCTTCTCCCGGTCCTTCTCCTCCCGGCGGCGACGGCCCTCGTGGAGTGGCCGCGGAGGATCCGCCGGAACCGGGACGGGCGCCTCGCCCTCTCTCTCGTTCTCTTCGCGGGCGCGGCGCTCCTTTCCAACTGGAATCCGCTCGGGCTCGAAAAGGAACGGTACGCCCAGGGTTATTACAACGCCGGCGCCCAGCTTCTCCTGGCGGGCCGGTTCGAGGAGGCGATCCCCTGGTTCGGCGGGGCGATCGAGGAGGAGCCGGCCTATCGGAACGCCCGATACAATTTAGGACTATGCTACTCCTATTTGAATCGACTGGACGATGCGGAGCGGGAGCTGCGCACGGTGGCCCGAGAACACCCCGATTTCGCCGACGGACGGTACGCCCTCGGGGCGGTGTTGGAAAGGCTCGGGAGGCCGGAAGAGGCGGTGGCCGAGGCGGTGGCCGCGCTCCGGCTGCGGCCGGATATGGAGGCGGCCCGCCTTCTTCTCGCGCGAGCGGCGGCCGCGGCCGACTCGCTGAAAATGACGGGGGGAGCGGTGAAGCGCTGATCCGCCCCTCTTTATCGGGAGGTCGGCGCCACGGTCCGCTATACTGAGCCCGCGGCGGGCACTCCCCCGCGCTCGGCACCACGGCGACAGGAGAACGGACCGGCGCCCATGAACCAGCTCCGCATCGGTATCGTGGCGATCTTCCTCGCCCTGGTCTTCCTCGCGCCCGCGCCCGACCGCCTCTATCTCGCCGAGCGTTCCTTGGAGAGCCTTCTCCCCCGCGTCGCGGAGGGGATGAACGGCGCGGCGCCGGGCACGATCGAGCTCTCCCTCTCCGGCCTGGAAGAGGAACGGAGTGGGCCGATCGCGGAGGAGGCGCGCGCGCGACTGGTCGGTCTGCTCGTCGAACGCGGGATCGCGCCCGTGCCGGAAGGACCGCCCCTCCGATCGCGGATCCTGGTCGGGGAGAAAGAGACGCGGGTCTTCTGGAGCGTCGGCGACGGCGCGGAACGGGAGGCGGCGGCGCGCCATCTCTCCTGGATCGCCCTCCTTCCCCCCTTCACGGCGATCCTCATCGCCCTCATCCTGCAGCGCACGATCCCGGCGCTCTTCCTCGGTGTCTGGCTCGGCGCGACCCTCCTCCGCGGCTTCAATCCCCTTCTCGGCCTCTGGGCGTTTCTGCGTGTCTACCTGGTGGAGGAGGCGCTGCTCGATTCCTTCCGCATCGAGATCATCGGTTTCGTGATCGGACTGGTCGCCCTTGTGGGGATCATCAGCAAGGGGGGCGGCGTGCAGGGAATGATCGGCGTGATGATGCGCTGGGTCCGATCGCGGCGCTCCGCGCAGATGGTCACCTTCGGCATGGGCCTCGTGATCTTCTTCGACGACTACGCCAACACGATTCTGGTGGGGAGCACCATGCGCCCCCTGACCGACCGCTTCCGGGTCTCCCGGGAGAAGCTCGCCTATCTGGTCGATTCGACGGCGGCCCCGGTCGCGGGCCTCTCCCTCCTCTCCACGTGGATCGCCTACGAGGTGAGCCAGTTCGCTCCGCAGATCGCCGAGGTGGGGATCACCGAAAACCCCTACATGGTTTTCGCGCGCACCATCCCCTACCGTTTCTATTCCATCTTCACCCTGCTCTTCATCCTGAGCGGGATCCTGCTCCGCCGCGAGTACGGCCCCATGCTCGACGCCGAGAACCGGTCCAGGACCACCGGCGCGGTGATCGACGAGAGGGCGAGGCCGATGGTTTCCGACGCGATGACCCGAATAGCCGCCAAGGAGGGGATCCCCCTTCGATGGTGGAACGCGGCGCTCCCCCTCGTCTCGGTCGTGCTGGTCACGCTGATCGGTCTATGGGTGACCGGCAATCGCGCGCTGGAAGAACCGAAGGCGCTCTCCCAGGTTTTTTCCCTCGTCGCGCTGCGGGACGTGATCGCCGCCGCCAGCTCCACTCAAGCGATCGCCGCCGGCGCGTGGACCGGTTTCTTCCTCGCCGCCGCGCTCCTTCTGGGACAGAGGATTCTCTCCGCCGGCGAGATCCTGCGCGCCTCCTATCATTCCACCAAGGGGCTTTTCTTCGCCATTCTGATCCTCCTTCTCGCCTGGTGCATCGGCGGCGTCTGCCGGGACATCGGCACCGCCCACTATCTGGTGGCTCTCTTTCATCGGTCGCTTTCCCCCCACTTCTACCCGATCATCCTCTTCATCCTCTCCTGCCTGGTCAGCTTCTCCACCGGGTCCTCCTGGTCCACCATGGCGATCATCCTCCCCAACTCGGTCACCCTCGCCTGGATACTCGGCGACGCGTCGCCCCTGGGCGCCTTCGGCCTCACCGTGCTCTCCATCGGCGCCGTCCTGGAGGGCTCCATCTTCGGCGACCACTGCTCGCCCATCTCGGACACCACCATCCTCTCGTCGGTCAGTTCCGCGTCGGACCACATCGACCACGTGCGCACGCAGATCCCCTACGCGATCACGTCGATGCTCGTGGCGATCGTCGTCGGTTACTTCCCCTCCACGCAGGGCGTGTCGCCGGCGATCACGATCCCCGCGGGGCTCGCCGTTCTTATCGGGATTCTTCTGATTCGGGGGAAGCGGCCGGCGTCGGACCGGTCGATCGACGCGGGGGCGGGTCAGTCCACGTAGCCGAGACCGCGCAACGTCTTGCGCGTCTCCTCGTCCACGGTGTACTCCTCGTCGGCGGAATCGCCCCGCATGTGTTCCTCCAGCATGCGGCGGAGCCGCGCGGCTTCTTCCGCCTCGGTGTCGATGAGGTTCTCCCTCTCCTCCGGATCGACGTCGAGACGATACAGTTCCTCGCCCCGCTCCGGGTCGTCCAGGTATTTCCACGGGCCGCTCCGCACCCCCCGCAATTCACCGGCGGACCGGATCCGCGGGCGTTCGAGGAACACGGCCTCCTCGCGCGTGTCCCCCTCCCCTCGGGCGAGCGGCGCCAAGCTCCGCCCCTCGGTGGGAAAGACCGCCCCCAGGGAGAGCAGGTCCATCAGTGTGGCGGGAATGTCGACGAGTGAAACCGGCTCGGTTCGGATCGCCCCTTCCGGAAGCCGGCCCGGCCAACGGATCAGCAGGGGAACGTGAAGCGAGGGCTCGTAGAGAAAGTGGGAATGGCCGAAGTAGTACCCGTGCTCGGTCATGCTTTCGCCGTGATCCCCGGTGACCAAAAGGAGGACCCGGTCCGCCAAGCCGCGGCGCTCCAGACCGTCCAACAACCGTTCGAGCTGGTGGTCCGTGTAGGAAACCTCACCCTCGTACAGAGCGATCGGATAATTCACGTCCGTCACGCCCGCCAGTCCATGGTAGGCGGGAATCTCGATCCCCTCCAGGCTCCGGTTCGCCGGATCCCGTTCCCGGCCGTCGTAGTACATCCGCCGGAAGGGACCGGGCGCGGCGTAGACCGAGTGAGGATCGAAGAAGTGCAACCAAGCGAAGAAAGGACCTTCCTCCCTCTCGAGCCAGACGAGAAAGGCGTCCACCGTCTTCTCGGCGATTCGCTCGGTCCCGCGCCGCTCGCCGTCCCGGTCGACGAATCCGTCGACGAGACGGTCGTCGAACCGGTCGAAGCCACGGTCGAAACCGAACTCGCCGAGCAGGGGGAAGCCGCTCACGAAGGCGACGGTGGCGTAGCCTTCGCGGCGCATCGCCTCGGAGAGAAGGGGAACATCCTCACCGAGAGGAGCGCCGTTTTCGCGGAGGCCGTGACTCCGCGGGTAGAGGCCGCTGAGTATGGTGGCGTGCGACGGCGAGGTAGAGGGGACGGGAGTGACGCAATCGGAAAAGAGCACGCCCTCGGCGGCGATGCGGTCCATGGCGTGCGTGCGGGTCCGAGGCGCTCCATAACAACCGAGCCGGTCGGCGCGGAGCGTGTCGATCGTGATGAGAATCACGCTCGGCCGTTCCCGCCCGGCGCAACCGGCGAGGATCGCCATGAAAAACAGAACCGGCGCCGTCCGTCCCCACCGCGCCTTCCGCTTTTTACGCATCGTCCACCGCCCCATAACGCACCCCGACCGGCCGGATAGAGAAAGGGCGGGTCCCGAAGGACCCGCCCCGCAAGCAAGGACGCCCCGGACCGATCGATGGACCGGGATCCGGCGCGATCCGGCTTATTTCTTCTTGGCCGCTTTCTTGCGGGCCTTCTTAGCGACTTTCTTTTTGGCTTTCTTCTTGGCGACTTTCTTCTTAGCGACTTTCTTTTTGGCTTTCTTCTTGGCGACTTTCTTCTTAGCGACTTTCTTTTTGGCTTTCTTCTTCGCGACTTTCTTCTTGGCGACCCTCTTCTTGGCGACTTTCTTCTTCGTGACTTTCTTCTTGGTCACCCTCTTCGCGACTTTCTTCTTAGTAACGGCTTTCTTCTTAGTGGTTACCTTCTTTTTCGTGGCCACCTTCCTTACCTCCCATGCATGAAGGTTGAAGAAAGATCCCCCAGCTTATGAGGCGAATCGCGATCGAAACGCGATCGCGCTCACCAAGCAAGAAGATCCGCCGAACACGACGCTTTTTCCTCCCATCCCCACCACTTTAGATCTATACCAACACCCGCCTCGGATCGCGTCGCGGCGAGTGGTCTGATTTCCGCTCTTAAAAGTATCCACTTGACCTCACTCCATCGCTCTACCGAAAACCAGGCACAATATACGGAAGTTGTGGAAAAGCTGTCAACATTTTTCCGTACATTCGTTTATCGTATTTTTTTGCCGACTTCTTTAGAAAAATTCTCGCAGAACGGGAAAATCTCACAGGCCCGACACTCGGCTCGAAATCCTTCGGCGGGACATCGATCGAGAATTCCCAGACGACAGATCGGAAAATCGAAGCGGAGCGGATCCCTCCGGTCCCACCTTCGGAGGGAGCCGGTGAGGCGTTCGGCCGCGTTCCAGTTGGCCGCGCGGCCCGTCACGAATCCGAGGCGGCCTCCGATTCGGAGGAGGTGGACGTCGAGAGGGACGATCAATTCCGCCGGGTCCGTCCCACTCCACAAGCCGAGATCGATCCCATCGTCCCGTCGGACCATCCACCGGAGAAAGAGGTTCCAGCGCTTGCACGCGCCCCCCTTTTCCGGAGAGGCGAGCAGAAAGCGGAGCCCACGCGAAACACCGCGATCCGGACCGGCGGGGATCGCTCCGGTCGCCGATTCCAGAAGACGACGAGACATCCGTGCGATGCGGGTCCGGACGTCGCCGCCTCCGTCGAGAAAGAAACGCTCCAGAGAACCGTGCCGATCGATGGCGAGACGGAGCGCGGCGGCGACCGCCGCCAGATCCCGGCCGGTGTGGAAACGGTAGCGGAGCGGGTGGAGGCGGGGGAGTTCGCGCTCCGGATCAAAGTCGCGGACGTAGCGCGCCGGCTCGTCGCCGAAGAGGCGAAGGAGATCCTCGGCGTGTTCCCGAATCGAGCGCACCCTCCCGTAGGCGATCAGGGCGACGAAGAAGGCGACCGTTTCTCTGTCCGCCGGATCCTCGTAGCGACGCACGACGGTGAGAGGGTCGGTGTGGAGAAACTCCGGCCTCGCGTACTTTCGGTAAACCGCCTCCAGAAATCGTCCGGTTCGATCCATCGGCGCCCTTCACTCTCCGGCGGGGGCTCGTTCGCTGTTCGGGGGTTTCCATGAAGATACGGCGTCGCGGGCGGAACGGGGGAAAAAGAAGACGACCCTCCCCCTCCACGGACCGGCCGGTCCGGGCGGGAAAGGATCGTCGTATGAACATTCGGTTCGGCGGAGCCGGATCAGGGACAACGCCAGTGGCCCGAAATCCAGTTGTAGCCGGACCGGCGCCCCTGCCATTTCCAATGCCCGCTCACCCAGACCGCGCCCGGACAGCGTGGGCCGGCGGGACGCACCTCCAACCTCGCCGGCGGCGGAATCGGACGGGTGTACACGGCGCAGCCGGCCGATCCGAGCGTCAATGCGAGGAGAAGACAAGCGATCCAACGCATGGGGGACCTCCTCTCTGCAAACGGGGTCGACGAGTCTCGTCCCTTTCTTTTGCAAAGGGGATGCCATTCCCGCCCGCGGGAAAATCCTCCGGGAATCGCCTTTGTTTGCCCCGTTTGTCCCCGCGACGCCCTTTTCGGACGGCGGCGGCGAAGCGCGGTGCGTACGATATGCGTCCCCATCGTTCCATCCTGCACACCGCGGTGTTGCGGCGCCGCGGCGGTTCTGCTAGCCTTGGTCGCGCGCGAAATTTCGTCGCGAGGATCGGGAGCCTTCCTATCGTGAATCGTATCCCTCACCTTCCGGGCGTTCTCGCCGCGGGCGTTCTTTTCGCGCTCTACCTGTTCACTCTCTCTCCCGGCGTATTCCTCGGCGACTCGGGGGAGTTGACCGCCGCCGCCTACCGTCTCGACATCCCCCACCCACCCGGCTATCCCCTTTACGCCCTGTCGGGACGAATCGCTTCGCTCCCGCCGATCGGCTCGGTCGCCCTCCGCCTCAATCTCCTCTCGGCCATCACCGGCGCTATCGCCGTTTTCCTTCTCTATCGCGCCGCCCGCGTCCTGGCCGGTCCGTTCCCCTCCTTCGTCGCGTCGGTGCTCTTCGGAACCGCTCCTCTCTTCTGGTCGCAATGCGTGGTCGCCGAAGTGTACGCGCCGGCAACGGCCCTCTTCCTCGCGGCGCTGTTTCCGATCCTCCGCGCCCGCGACGAAAGGGACGCGCTTTTAGGCGGCTACTGCGCGGGGCTGGCCGCAGCGGCCCACCCGACCGGCGCGCTCCTCCTCCCCTTCCTCCCCTTCGCCGGATTGTCCGCGCGCCGGAGACACCGCGCTACGCGGAACGCCCTCCTCGCCGCCACCGCGCCCCTTCTCGCCGCCGCGGCGGCGCTCACCCTCTTCCTCTATCTACCGGTGCGCTCCGCGCTCGACCCGCCCGTCGACTGGGGGAATCCGGAAACGGCACGGGCGTTTTTCGCGCACCTTTTCCGGCTTCAATATGGAGACGTCATTCTCGCGGACCCGGGATTCGGCGGGGCGGCGCGGCGGATCGCCGCCGGACTGGGCCGCCTCTCGGGAGAGAATATCCCCACCGTCCTCCTACCGATTCTCCTGCTCGGCATGGTGGGATCTTTCCTCCGAAGAGGGAACGGAAGCGCCGCGACGCGGGCCGGCGTGTTCCTCCTCGCCGGTCCGGCGCTCCTCGCCGCGCTCCGTTTTCCCCTCGCGCCGGACAGGGTGGAGGAGAACTCGGTCTTTTTGATCCCGCTCCTCGCGATTCTCTCCCTCTGGATCGCCGAGGGGATCCATGTCCTCGCCCGGGCGATCCCGGGGCACGCGCCGCGCGCCGCCGGCGCATTGATCCTCGCGGCGGTCGTCGCCCTCCACGCGGGAGAGGTGTTGCCGAGGATGCGTTTCGACCGCGTCCGACTGCCGGAGGAGTATGCCCGCCGAATCCTCACCCGTCTTCCGCGCGACGCCGGGCTGATCGCCGAGGGGGACGACATGGTCTTCCCCCTTCTCTACCTGCGGGCGGCGGAAAATCTCCGGCCGGACGTGGGCCTCTATCAATTGAACGGTTCGATTTTCCCCCCGCCACCGGAGGGGGACGGAGCGCCCCGCTACCGCACCTTCCCGGCGCCGGGGGCGATTCCGGACTGGCCGCTCTGGAGGAAACCGGACGCCGCGCCCCCGATCGACCCGGGTGAACCTCCGCTCCCGGCGAAGGAGTGGGGAGTGATGGCCGGATCCGCTCCACTTCGCGCTCTTTGGATCAACCATTTGGAGACGGCGTCGCGGTCGGCGCGGACGATCGAACGGGCGGCGATCTTCCGTCTCGCCGCGATCGAAACGGAGGGGAGGCTGTTTTTCGGCGACGAAGACGCGGCGCTCCGTTACGCGAGGGCGACGGTCCTCATAGACCGGGATCGGACGATGGAAGCGGTCTCGGCGCTCCAGCTCCATGTCGACGGGAGGGTCGTTCCGGAGGATGCGCCCTCCCTCGTCCTGCTGGCGCAGCTCCACCTCCGCCGCGGGGCGGAGGGGTTGGCGCGGGTCGCTCTCTCCCGGCTGCCGGAGAACGCCGGACCGGAGACGCTCCTCCGCGCGGCCACCACGTTTCGGTGGCTTGGCGAGCGGGAAGAGGCGCGCCGTCTTCTCGAGCGGGCGCTCCGCGAGGACCCCTATGCGGCGGAGGGATTCGAGTCACTCGCGGAGATCGAGGCGGAAACGAACGAAAAAGAAGAGGCGGCGCGGCACGCGGTCCGCGCCTTGCTCATCGATCCCACGATGGTCGGTCCGCGACTGCTTCTCGCCCGACTCGCCGTCGAGCGCGGTGATCGACGCGGCGCGGAGCGCCACTATCGCCGTCTGCTCCGGGTTCTCCCCATCGGTCCGGAGGCGGACGAGGCGCACCGTTTCCTCGAAGGGAATCCGGAGAGGCGCTAGCGGACCGGAAGGGCGGAGGTGGCCGCGCGCCGGAGCATGTCCATGTTCCGTTTCGCGTTTTCATTCCGAGGATCCAGCGCGAGAGCGCTCCGGAAACACCGCTCCGCCTCGGCCCTCTCGCCGCGCCGCGCCAGAAGGACGCCGAGCGCGTTCCACGCCTCCGGGGCGGTCCGGTCCCGCCTCAGGGAGAGCCGGTAAAACCGCTCCGCCTCCTCCGTCTCCCCCCGCCCCTCGAGCAAAATCCCTTTCGCGTAAAGCGCCGCCGCGTGCCCCGGGTCGAGAAGGATGGCGCGGTCCAGTTCCTCCGCCGCCTCCTTCCCCTCACCTCGCCGCATCAGAAGAAGGCCGAGGTTGTAATGTGCGTCGGCGTAGTCGGGGGCGACTTGGATCGCGCGGCGGAGCCATCGTTCCGCATCCGCTCCGCCGGGCCGGTCCATGGCGACCACGCCCAGGGCGTTCGCGGCATCCGCCTCGTCCGCTCGGGAGACGGCCCTCTCCGCCAGGCGGCGAAGATACGACTCGGCGCGGCCGAAGTCGCCGCGGCTATAGTAGAGACGGCCGAGGTTGTAATCGGTCCTCACCGGGTTTCGTCCCCGATCGCCGAAGGGATCGGCGAGCCCGAGCAGCAGGAGAAGGACCGTCGCCGTCGCCGTGCGGATTCGTTCGGCGCGCGTTCCACGAAGGATCCCATCGATCGATCCGGCCGCGAGGGGGGCGAGGAACGGCCAGACCGGCGCGCGGTAACGGACGGCGAAGACGGTGAGCGCGACGGAGACGCCGTATCCGGCGAGGCCGAGGGACGCCACCATCCATCCGCCGCGGCGCGCGCGAGGCGAGAGAAGGAACGCGAGCCCGAGCGGGAGAAGGAGGACCGCGTCGAAAAGAGAGAGACGGAGGAGGGGCGAGCGCTTCCGGAAAGCGTCGAAGTCCTGGCTCGCGTCGATGGTCGACCCGGAGAGGAAGAGGACCGTTTTGCCGGCGATCCGCCGGACCGCGCCCGCGGGGTCGCGGCGCCAATCGCGCAGCATGCGGTCCAGGTAGTAACGGTTCCGCGCCGCGTTTCCCTCGATCCCCTCGAAGAGAGGCGCGGCGGTGAGCCTTTCCCAACCGTAGCCGGGCCGGACGTGCGCCGTACCGTTCGAGCCGGCGCCGTTCCCGATGTACAGGTTGAGCCCCGCGTTCCCAGGCGCGGGGAGCATTCCCTCGCCGGCGCGCGCATTGAGAATGGAAACGGGAAGGAGCGGCGCGGCGCAGGCGGCGGCGAAGAGGAGCCACCGCCGCCGGGGACGGACGCGGAAAAGGAGCAGGAGGGTGATGGCGACGACCGACGGCCCCGCCCCCGGATGCGTCGCGTAGGAGAGCCCGGCGGCGAGCCCGGCGATCACCAGATTCCGCGGGGCGGCGCGGGCCGGAACGACGAGCGCCCGGAGAAGAACGGCGTGTAGAAAGACCTGGAGGATCACCGGCAGAACCTGCGCCTCGAAGTAGAGAATCGGCGGGGCGAGGGCGACGAGCGCGCCCGCGATAAAACCGACCCGGCGCCCGCCGAGCAACGCCGCCGCGGAGCGGACCAGCGCCGCCGACGCGCCGGCGAGCGCGATCTGCAGGAGATAGATCGCGGGGAGCGGGGAACGGAAGAGGGCGGCGAAGGGGACGAGGAAGAGCGAATAGACGGGGCCGTGGATCGGCGCTCTTTCCCAGGAAGCGACGCCGGCGACCAGCGCGCGCGCCTCGGCGAGATACTCCGCCGCGTCGATGATCGGATGCTGAAGGAACGGGTCACCGGACAGGAAACGGAGGTTCAACAGGCCGGCGGCGGCGGCGGCCAGAAAGAGAATCGCTCCGTCCCTTTGTCCCCCGCGCTCTCCGGCCGGCTTCGCTTTCATCGCACGCGCGCCCTCCCGGCACGGACCATAGCACCGCGCGCCCGCCATTCGCAACGGCGGCGCGAGGAAGCGCTTGCGACGCTCCTCTCCCCTTCCCTACAATCGCCGCGTCGAAGAACGAACGCCCCGGAGGAGGACGCGCCGATGTTCGAGAGGATCTTCCGTCTCCGCGAAAACGAAACCTCGGTCCGCCGCGAAGCGATCGGCGGGGCGACCACCTTTTTCACCCTTTCCTACATCCTCTTCGTCCAGCCTTCCGTGCTCGCCTCCTGCGGTATGGATCACGGCGCGGTGGTGATCGCCACCTGCGTCGCCTCCGCCTTCGCGACGATCCTGATGGGGCTGTCGGCGAACCTGCCGATCGCTCTCGCCCCCGCCATGGGCCACAACTTCTTCTTCGCCTTCACCGTCTGCGGCGCCGCGGCGATCGGCGGCTACGGCTACCCCTGGACGGTCGGTCTCGGCGCGGTGTTCGTCTCCGGCGCCCTCTTTCTCATCCTCAGCCTCACCGGAGTCCGATCGGCGATCCTCAACGTCTTCCCCCCGAGCCTTCGCGTCGCCATCGCCGTCGGTATCGGCCTCCTGATCACGCTGGTCGGACTCGAATACGGCGGCATCGTCGTGGGGAAGCCGGGGACGTTGATCGGTCTCGGCGACCTGGGATCGCCGGCGGCGGAGGCGGCGTGGATCGGCGCGGCGGCGACCCTCATCCTGTTGGCGCTTCGCGTGCGCGGCGCCATGCTCCTCGGCATCGTCGCCGCGGTCCTCGTCGGGCTCCTCCGGGGGATCTTCCGCTTCGACGGTTTCGTCGGTTTCCCGCGCGTCGAGGAACCGGCTTTTCTGCGGCTCGACATTCTGGGCGTGTTCCGCGAACCGGGGTTTCTGACCGTGCTCTTCGTGCTCCTCTTCCTCGACCTGTTCGACACGATCGGCACCCTACTCGGTGTCGCCGAATCGGGCGGGCTCCTGCGTGACGGCCGGCTCCCCCGGGACAAGCAGGCGCTCCTCTCCGACGCGGCGGGGACCGTCGCCGGCGCCCTGCTCGGCACCTCCACGATCACCAGCTACATCGAGAGCGCCGCCGGGATCGCCGAGGGCGCCCGCACCGGCCTCGCGAGCCTTTTCACCGCGGCCCTCCTCCTCCTCTCCCTCGCCTTCTACCCGCTTCTTCGGGCGATCGGCGGCGGCATCGACGCGGGGGGGACGACGCTCTATCCATTCATCGCCCCCCCCCTCATCGTCGTCGGCGCGATCATGCTTCGGGCGGTGCGCGGTCTCGACTGGAGCGATCCGACCGAATACCTCCCCGCCTTCCTCCCGATGGTGATCATCCCCTTCAGTTTCTCCATCAGCGAAGGGATCGGCTTCGGCATCATCGCCTACTCGGCGCTCAAGATCGTCACCGGTCGGGCGCGGGAAGCGCACGCCGTCCTGCACCTGCTCGCGGCGCTCTTTCTGCTCCGCTACCTGTTTCTGCGTTAACCGGAAGAGGGGCGGCCGGAGTCGGGCGCGGCGGCTTCTCGCTCCGCCGCCCGCCGGCGCGCGGCGCGGAAGGCGATCCATCCCCCGACCCCGAAGCGGCAGACCACGGTCAGGCCGATCACCGAGAACCGGAGCAGCAGCACGAAGGTGCCGAAGGCGCCCTCCACCCCGATCTTCTTCAGGAAGAGCACGAAGAAGCTGTCCGAGACCCCGATCCCTCCCGGCGTGGGAGAGAAGAAGCCGGTCACGTTGAAGACCGCCATGGCGGCGACGAGGGTGATCGGCGAGAGGGAAACGCCGATGGAGCGGAAGAGGAGCCACCAGAAAAGCATGTCCACGGCGAGGGCGGTGAAGGTGATCACGAAGACCGGTGCGGCGGTGTGGGGGGCGAAGAGCTTGCGGAAGGTGCGCTGCAGGAATCGGATCTCGATGGCGATCCTCTCCTCCTGGGCGAGGATCCGCCGGACGATCTTGAAGCGGTTGTGCTTCTCCAGGCGACGGCCGAGACGCTCGGCGAGGCCCATCATCCAGGCGTTCCGCACCAGGAAGTACGAGAGCAACGCCATGAGGAAGATCAGCAGCAGCACCCAGGGGAGGAGGCCGGTGGAGGCCGTCCCATGGAGGAGTACGGTAAAAGCGACGATCGCGACGGTGAGAGTCGCCATCGCTTCGGTAAGCCGGTCGTATCCGGTGAAGGAGAAGAGCGATCCCTTGCCGGAGGGGGCGGTAAGGGCGGGGAGAAACTCGCCGATCCGCCCCGGCGTCAGCATGCCGAACAGTTTCAAATTAAAATAAAAAAGGGCGACCTCGGCGAAGGAGGTGCGGATCCGTCCCTTCTTATAGAAGAAGCGCCACTTGACCAACCGGACCAGCTGGGAGAGGAAAAAGGCGGCGACCGCCGGCGCCAGAAAGCGGAAGTCCACCGCCAGGAGCGCCTCGTAACTCCGGCGGAACCCGAGGCGGTACTCGAGATAGAAGAAGACCAGGAGGCCGAGACCGACGTTGAAGATGTAGCGTTTCTTCACGATCCGCCGTCCCGCCTGCGCGCCAGCACGTAGAGGAGCATGCCGAAGCGCCCCCCGAGGGCGCGCTCCGGCGACCATCGGAAGGGGAGCACGTTCACCCCCCCCGCTTCGAGAACGTCCAGGCCGGCGTGCAGCTCACGGAGCGGGCCGCCGCGGAAAGGGGTCTCATGGATCCCCGGCATCAGGAATGGGCGGACCACTCTCCAGGGAGAAAGGGCGTTCGGCACGAAGGTGGCGATCATCCCGCCCGGCGCGAGCGCGGCAACCAGGTTCGCCACGATCTTCCTCTGCGCCTGCGCAGGGAAATGCTCCAGAAGGCCGTCGCTGAAGATCAGGTCGAAACTCTCCCGCCGGCGCGCGGCGAAGCCCTCGTCCAGGAGATCCTCCCGCAGGTAAGCCTCGGCCTCGCCGCCGGTCGCCCGTCGCGCGATACGGAGCGCCTCCTCGGAGCGGTCCAGCGCGGTCACCCGGCACCCGCGGAAGAGGAATCGCCGGCAAAAGTGGCCGCAACCACAGCCGGCGTCGAGCACGCGCATCCCGGGGCGCAGGTACGGATCGAGGCGTTCCATGATCCGCCGCTTGGACCAGCTCTCCCGGGTGAAGCGTCCCCCCTCCGAGCGGGACCAGTAGGCGTTCCAGTCGCTTCGTCTCATCCGCCCTTTTCCCGCGTCGGCCCGCTCCGGCGCGCCACCACCGTCAGAGTTCGATCCGCCGGCCGCCCGCCTCGAGCGAGCGCTGCGCCGCGTGAAGAGTACGCACCACGCGATGGCCGTTCCAACCGTCGGTGAGCGGACGCCCACCCTCGCGGACGCACTCCAGGAAGTGGGCGCATTCCACGCGCAGCGGTTCCGTGGTCTGGATCCGCGGCGCCAAAATGTCCCCGGCGCGAAGCCGGACCTGATAGTCCTGGATTCCCCCGTCCTCGAAGAGGGTGCTCTCGAAACCGCGGTCGTACAGTTTCAGCTTCTGCTCGCTGTCCAGGTCGTCGTACACCGCCATCTGCCGCTCGCCCACCACCGTCGTCCGCCGCACCTTCGAAGGGTCGAGCCAACTCACGTGCACGTGGGCGACGCTCCCCGAGGGGAACTCGACGAAGAGGAACACCACATCCTCCACGTCGGGCTTGATAAAGGAGCGGCCGAGGGCGATCACTCCGGTCGGCTCCTCATCGAGCAGGTAGAAGAGGATCGACAGGTCGTGGGGGGCGAGGTTCCACATGGCGTTGATGCCGGGCCGGAAGATTCCCAGATTCACGCGTGTCGAATAGATGTAGCGGATCGCCCCGAACCCGTCCGTCCGGGTCAGTTCCTTCAACCGCCGCACCGCCGGGTTGTACTCGAAGGTGTGCCCCACCATGAGGACCAGGTGCTTCTCTTCGGCGAGCCGCGCCAACTCCTCCGATTGCTCGGGGCGCATGGCGAGGGGTTTCTCGACGAGCACGTGTTTCCCCGCTTCGAGGGCGCGCTTGGCCAGGGTGTAATGGGACTCCGCGTCGGTGATGATCGCCACGGCCTTCACCGACTCGTCTTGGAGGATCTCCTCCCCGTCGGCGACTCCCCGCACCGACGGATAGCGCCGGAGAACGCGGTTCCGCTTCTCCTCGTCCCTCTCCGCCACGAGGGCCAGGTCCGCCTCCGGAAGGTCCGCGAAGTTGCGGATGATGTTCGGTCCCCAGTATCCACAACCGATCACGCCGATTCGTATCATGCTTGACTCCTCGCGCGACCCGCGGCGCCGCCGCGGGGGCAGGTCCGGTCCTTTCCGCATGATAGCACGAAGGGGAGGGACGGCCCACCCTCCGCTCCGGTTGACTGTCGGCCCCGCCCGTGGGATTGTGGTGCCGGTCCGCGCCCGGGCGCGGGGGAGGTGAATCCGATGCGGCTCCGGTGGTTGTGGATCGCGCTCGTCCCCTTCGCGGCGATCCTGATTTACGGCACGCTGATCGAGCCGGCCCGTTTGGTGGTCCGCGAGGTGCGCGTCCCCTCCCCTCCGCTCGCCCGCTTCTTCGGCGGCGCCACGGTGGTCCACGTCAGCGATCTGCACACCCGCGGAATCGGGCGGCGGGAGAGGCTCCTCCTCGAGGCGCTGGAGAAGATCGACCCGGACTACGTGTTCGTCACCGGCGACTACGTGCACGCCAACCGTTCCCGGGAGCCGGCGCTCGAACTGCTCCGGCGCTTCCCCGGGCGTGCGGAGGTTTGGGGCGTCCTGGGAAACGTGGACTACGACGGGAGCCGCGAGTCCTGCCTGCTCTGCCACGTGGGCGGGCCCGGCGGACCGCTCCGCGGCCGCGAACCGATCCGCATGCTCCGCAACGAGGCGATCGATCTGGAGAGAGACGGACGGCGGCTTCGGCTGATCGGCCTGGACGAGATGGACACGCGGGCGCAAGGGGGAGACCCGGACCGCCTCTTGAGCGCGCCGGCCGACTCGATCCCGGTCGTGATCCTCGCCCACACCCCCTGGATGCTGGAGCGCGCCGCCGATTCCGGAGCGGATCTCTTCCTGGCCGGCGACACCCACGGGGGACAGATCGCCGCGCCGAAGGCGCTGCTCGAACGATTCCTGTCGGACAAGGATTGGCGTTACCGGCGAGGACGCTTCCGCGTCGGCGGCCTCTGGCTCCACGTCGACTCCGGCGTGGGCTGGAGCATCTTCCCCGTCCGCTTCGGCATGCCGCCGGAGATCACCGTGCTCCGCTTCACGGAGGAAGAGGAATGATCCGGCTCCGCGTCCGAATCGCCCTCTACGCCGCCGCCCTTCTCGCCGTCTTCGCCGCCGGATGCGGACTCTTCGAGACCCCTTCGGTCCGCGTGCTCTTCGACTTCGAGGACGATCGAGATCTGGATCGGGTCTGGTGGAGCTGCCACGACCTCTTCTCTCTCACGGCGGAACACGCCTCGTCGGGCGACCACGCGCTCCGCTGCGATCTCGGTATCGGCGATTATCCGGGCGTCCGCTTCCACGGCTTCGAGAAGAACTGGGAGGAGTACGATCGTCTCGCCTTCTCGATCTTCCAAAACGGCGCGGACACCCTCACCCTGGTGGTCCGGATCGACGACACCGAATCAGGCGAAGAGTTCTCCAACCGATACAACGGCCGCTTCCCGCTCCCGCCGGGCTCTACCGAGATCCGCGTTCCCCTGGAGGATGTCCGGCGTGCGCCGGAAGGTCGATTGATGGACCTCTCCCGCGTGGAGAAGTTGGTCGTCTTCCTCTTCCGCCCGGGCGATCCCCCCGTCCTCTGGCTCGATCACATCCGCCTGGAAAAGGAAAACCCGCCCCGAGGGGCGGGCTTTCCGCGTGAACGATCGAACGGATCGATCGACTAGTACATGTCGCCGTAGCCGCCGCCGCCCGGCGCGGCCGGAGCGGGCTTCTCCTTCTCGGGGATCTCGGTGACCAGCGCTTCGGTGGTCAGCATGAGACCGGCGATGGAAGCGGCGTTCTGCAGGGCGGAGCGGGCGACCTTGGTCGGGTCGATCACGCCCGCCTTCATCATGTCCTCGTATTTGTCGGCGGTCACGTTGTAACCCACGTACTTCTGCTCGTGGGCCACGCGCTCGACGACCAGCGAACCCTCGACGCCGGCGTTGGTGGCGAGCTGCCGGATCGGCTCGCGGAGGGAGCGACGGACAACGTCCACGCCCACCTTCTCGTCGCCGTCCAACTCGAGCTTGTCGAGGGCCTTGGAGGCGCGCAGGTAGGCCACGCCGCCGCCGGGGATGATACCCTCTTCCACCGCGGCGCGGGTCGCGTGCAGCGCGTCCTCGACGCGGGCCTTCTTCTCCTTCATCTCGATCTCGGTGGCCGCGCCCACGTTGATCACCGCCACGCCGCCGGCCAGCTTGGCGAGACGCTCCTGGAGCTTCTCCCTGTCGTAGTCGGAAGTGCTCTCGTCGATCTCGCGGCGGATCGTGGCGACCCGGCCCTGAATGTCGGTCTTCTTGCCGGCGCCCTCGACGATGGTGGTGTTCTCTTTGTCGACGTTGATCCGCTTGGCTTGCCCCAAATCGCCGGTGCTGACGTTCTCGAGCTTAATGCCGAGGTCCTCACTGATCAGCTTGCCGCCGGTGAGCACCGCGATGTCCTGCAGCATCGCCTTGCGGCGATCGCCGAAGCCGGGCGCCTTGACGGCGGCCACCTGCAACGTGCCGCGGATCTTGTTCACCACCAGGGTGGCCAGCGCCTCGCCCTCCAAGTCCTCGGCGATGATCAGCAGGGGACGACCGGTCTGGGCGACCTTCTCCAGGAGGGGAAGCATGTCCTTCAGGCCGGAGATCTTCTTCTCGTGGATCAGGATGTAGGCGTCCTGGAGCATGACCTCCATCGTGTCCGGATTGGTCACGAAGTAGGGGGAGAGGTAACCGCGGTCGAACTGCATCCCCTCCACCACTTCCAGGGTGGTCTCGATCGACTTGGCTTCCTCGACGGTGATGGTGCCGTCCTTGCCGACCTTCTCCATCGCGTCGCTGATGATCTTGCCGATCTCCTGGTCCGAGTTGGCGGAAATGCTGGCCACCTGCATGATCTCGATCGGATCGCGCACCTTCTTGGAGAGCTTGGTCAGCTCCTCGACGATCGTGCGCACCGCCGTGTCGATCCCCCGCTTGAGGGCCATCGGGTTGGCGCCGGCGGTGATGTTCTTCAACCCCTCGCGATAGATCGCCTCGGCGAGGATGGTCGCGGTGGTGGTCCCGTCGCCCGCCACGTCGCTCGTCTTGGACGCGACTTCGCGGACCATCTGGGCTCCCATGTCCTCATAGGGATCCTCGAGCTCGATCTCCTTGGCGACGGTCACGCCGTCCTTGGTGATGAGCGGCGAGCCGAATTTCTTGTCGAGGACCACGTTCCGGCCTTTCGGCCCGAGGGTGACCTTGACGGCTCTGGCGAGCTGCTCCACGCCCCTCAGAATGGAGCGACGGGCATCGTCCTGGAACTTCAACTGCTTCGCAGCCATATCGCACGCTTCCTTTCGTTTCGCTAGACGATGACGCCGTAGATGTCATCCTCGCGCAGAATCACATAACTCTCTTCTTCGAGTTTCACTTCCGTCCCGGCGTAGGAGGAAAAGAGGATGCGGTCGCCGATCTTGAGCTGGATCGGGACGCGCTTCCCGTCTTTGTCCTTGGAGCCGTCGCCCACGGCGACGACCTTTCCTTGGTTCGGCTTCTCTTTGGCCGTGTCGGGAATGATGATTCCCGCCTTGGTTTTGTCCTCGGCTTCCAGACGCTTGACAAGGATCCGATCATTCAGAGGTTTGATCTTCAACCCTCTCACTCCTTTCCACGGAGCCCGCTTCGCGGGCCCGGCGCTCCCCTCCGGGAGGTTGAACCTGTATGCGCGCCCGGAAGGGCGCGCGTTCGCTGAATTTCCAGGCCTTATTAGATTGCAAAATCGATACCGAAGAGGGCCCGGTGAAGTAACTGCTTATCAGCAGACAATCTACAAATTAGCACTCTCAGCCGGAGAGTGCAAGTGTTTTTTATTCTGCCTTATTGGCGCACACGAGACATGCCCATATTGACAGAAAAGCGCGGTTTTTTGCTCTTTCTCGACCGGAATGGGCCTGCCTCTTCGGCGGGGGCGGGAGTCGCGGGGAGGCGTGAGACGGATGGGAAAAGACGGATCCTCGTAACCAGATACCTTTTCCTCCGCTCCGCTCCGGAAAAGTGAATCCGGTTACGAGGGGATTTCGATGTCGATAGCGATCCCGATTAAAAAGCCCTTCGTGCTCTTCGTGGTGAGCCTCACGACTTGCGCGGCCCACTCCCGACCGTCCTTCGTTTCACCCCGAGAGCGCGACCCACGCGCCGCGGCTTCGCCGGCACGCCTCCGCCACCGCCACGGCGGCCCGTCCGTCGGCGAGAGGGATCGGCGGCGAGGATTCCCCCCGGCAGACCCGGAGAAAATCGTAAAGAGTGGGGACAAGAGTGCCCGGCACCTCGGGGAAGGGGAGGGGCGCGCAAGTTCGCCCGGCGACTCGATGGAGACGGTGCGGCGTACGGGAAGCGATCAGCAGCCCTCCCTCTCCGGCGATCCGGATCCTCTCGTCGCGCGAACCGCCCCAACGGGCCGTGTGAATCGCCGCGCGCGCTCCGCCCGCTGCGCGGAAGAGGGCCGTGTAACCGTCGTCGATCGGCGTGCCACGCATGAAATGGCGCTCGCACCACACCTCGCGGATCGGTCCGATGATTCGGGGGATCAGATCGAAATAGTGGACCCCGGAATCGAGAAGCACTCCGTCGTCGTTCAGGCGCTCCTGAAAGACACCATTCACGTGGGTCCGATCCTCGGTTTGCAGGTCGAAAAGCGCCTCCCGAACCGGGGCGATCGAGGGGAGCGCCTCCAGTAGGCCGGCGATCACCCCCTCGTAGCGGGAAGTCTGGGCGACCATCAGAGGGATGCCCGCCCGCCGGACCGCGGCCTCGATGCGGTCGCAGCCGTCCAGGTCTCTCGCGAGGGGTTTCTCCACCAGCACCGGTTTCCCGGCGCCGGCGGCGGCCTCCACCCCTTCCGGATGAAAGAGGGAGAGAGAGACGACCAGCACGGCGTCCACGGCCGGGTCCGCCGCGAGAGAGAGCGCGTCTTCGTGGTAGGCGACCCCCCACTCCCGGGCCTGCTCCGCGCCGAGGCGATGATCACGCCGGGTGATCGCCGCCAAGCTCCCTCCGGGGACGTCCCCTCCGAGAAGGTGCGAGGCGTAGCGCGCGCCGTGCCTCCCCACGCCGATCAAACCGAAACGGACGTCACTCACTCGCTCCCCCCTCTCCGCGCGACGCGGACCATGCCGTCCTCGGCGACGAGGATCCGCCCGCGGAACGCCGCGCCGCACTCGGCCGCCATGTCCGCCTCGTCGCACTCCGGATTCATATGGACAAGAACCATTTCCGCTACGCCCGCTTCTGCGGCGATCGCCGACGCCTCCTCCGGCGTCAGGTGACCCGTCTCCCTCCGGCCGTTGGGGAAGCTCGCCTCGATCACCAGAAGATCCGCGCCGCGGGCGAGGCGGATCAGATCGGCGGATCGTCCCGTGTCGCCGCTGTAGACGGCCCGCGCCCCTTCGCCGTCCTCCACGCCGTAGGCGAGGGCGGGAACGCCGTGGGGAACGGGAAGGTGCCTCACCGCGAGCTCCGGAAGCCGCGTCTCGCCGGCGCCGACCTCCCGGACCCGCCACTCCAGCCCCTGCGTCTCCAGGTAGGGCGCGTGCAGCGCGCGGAGCGTTTCCATGTAAGTCGCGAAACCGACGGGGCCGATCAGGTCGACGTACTTCGCGCCGCCGGAGGCGCGAATGGCCGAGCGCATGCGGAAGAGGAGAGGCGTCAGATCCGCCGTGTGATCCGGGTGGAGATGGGTAATGAAGACCGCGCCGATCTCCTCCGGCGCCGCGCCCGCCCGCGCGATTCCGTGGAAGGAGCCGGCGCCGCAATCGAAGAGGACCTTCGTTCCCCCCACCTCGACCATGTGCCCCGGCGAACCGCGCCGGGCGCTCGCGATGTGCGTGCCGCTCCCCAGGACGGTCCAGCGAATCATCGGTCCGACCCCCTCTCGTACTCGTAATAGGCCCGCGCCCGGGCGAGGCCGGTCTCGTTTCCCGCGTCGAAGCCGCGCCCGCGAAGCGGCACGCCTAGAACCCCCTCGCCGGCGACCATTCGTTGCAGGACCGGCACGTCGTCTCTCTCCGCGCCGGGCGGAAAAGCGGCGCGTCCCCATTCATCGAAAAAGGCGGGGGTCAGGATGGAGCGGCCGAACCAGCGGCGCGCCGGCGCGTTCGGGTTTTCCCCACGGAAGGGGCCGCTCCCCTTCGGGCCGAGACGGACGATCCGAAGCCACCCCTCTTCGGCTTTCGTCTCCACGGCGCCGCAGTTCCCGAAGCCGTTCCAATCCTCCGGCGGGACGTCGAGCAACCCGGCGACGGAGATCCGGCGGGCGCGAAAGGCGGGAAGCATCTCGCCGAGCGGGTCGCCGTCGTAGACGTTGTCCGGAAGGAGCAGGGCGAATGGGCCGGGTTCCATCCTGTCGCGGGCGATCCGGATCGCGTCGGCGAGCCCTGTGGGGTGCTCCTGCACGGCCGTCTCCACCGATCGTTCTCCGTCGCCGGCGCCCAGGGCGGCCAGTGCGGCGAGGTCGCGGAAACGTTCCCCCATGGCGGCCTTCTCCGGCGAGAGGACGAGAATCACCCTCTTCACGCCACCCAGAAACGCCTCGCGGACGGCGCGATCGATGAGAGGGATCCCGCCGACGGCGAGCAATTCCTTCGGCCCGTCGCCTCGGACACGCGCGAGACGTGTCCCCCGTCCCGCCGCCGGCAGGACCGCCTGTTCGACTTCGTCCATGATCGCTCCCCGAGGGCATTCGCCCGTCGCCCACTGTAATGGATCGCGCATCGCGGGGAGGACGACTTTTTCCAGACCATCGTTCTCCGCGGCTCTTCCCCTCCCTGCCCACCCCGCTCTTCATGGTAAAATGAATTCGGTTTCGTTTCGCCTTCCGGAGTGTTCTTCGTGGTGGAGGGAATCCGCTCCCATGCTCGACGGGAAGAAACTCCGCTTCCGATGCACGGCCTGCGGACGCTGCTGCCGCCGGCCCGGCTGGGTTTGCTTCACGGATGCCGACCTCCGCCGGGCCGCCCGCTTTGTCGGCGTTCCGGTGCACCGCTTCCGTGAGCGCCACATCGACGAGAAGAACGGCGAGGGGTTCTGGATCCGCGTGACCCGCCGCCGCCCCTGCCCCTTCTTCCGGGGAGGCGTCTGCACGATTCACGAAGCACGGCCGGAGCAGTGCCGTTCCTTCCCCTTCTGGCCGGAGATCCTGGCGAGCCGGGAGGCGTGGAACCGCCGGGCGCGCACCTGCCCGGGAATGGAACCGGTCTGATCGTTCAGGTTTGCAGGAATGTCCCCGGCCGCGCCGCCTCCTCGGCGGTCCGGCGAATCCCGCCGAGCATTCCGCGGAAGACGAAGCCGTGGAAGGGAAGAACGGAATACCAGTAGAGAAGCCCCGCCAAACCGCGGGGCAGATAGCGGGCGGTTTGGATCAGCCTGCTCCCGCCCGGATCGCCCGGGACCGGCTCGATACGGAAGGAGAGGAGCGCTTCGCCGGGGAGCTTCATCTCGGCGCGCAGTTCCAGGTAACGGTTCTCCTCCACGGCGGTCACGCGCCAGAAGTCGAGGGCGTCCCCGTAGCCGATCCTCTCCGGATCGCGGCGCCCGCGTCGGAGACCCGGACCGCCGGCGAGCCGGTCCATCCATCCGCGGATCCGCCAAAGCAGATCCGCCGCGTACCAACCGTTCCCCCCGCCGATCCGGCAGACCGCGTGGAAGACCGTTTCCGGAGGCGCTCCGATCACCGCTTCCCGCACGTCGTTCCGGACGTCGCCCCCGGACCAATCCGGATCGCCTGGCATGGGGCCCGCGTCGGTCCAACTCGTCTCGATCCGGCCGCTCCGGGTCGAGGCGACCGCTTCGCGGATCGCCTCGCGGATCGGAACCCGCCAGCGCGGGAGCAGACGTTCCGCCGCGTCGTCCCGGCAGACCACCCGGTTGCGGAGACCCTCGGCGAGGGGGCGGGCGATCCGGCCGCTGATCGGCGTGACCAGGTGGATCCAGAGGGAACTCAGCTTCGGGGTGAGCACCGGAACGGGGAGAACCGGCCGCCGCCTCAGTCCCAGTTCTTCGGCCATGATCCGCATGATCTCCAGATAGGAGAGGACCTCCGGCCCGCCGAGGTCGAGTGTGCGCCCCGACGTCTCCGGCGCGTCGAGGGCGAGAACCATCGCGTCCAGCGCCTCGGACACGGCGATCGGCTGGCTCTCGGTGGAGACCCAGCGCGGGGTGATCATCACCGGAAGCCTTTCCACGAGATAACGCAGGATCTCGAAGGAAGCGGATCCGGATCCGATGATCATCGCCGCGCGAAAGACGGTGACCGGTACGCAGGCGGACGCGAAGGCGCGCTCCACCTCCCGGCGGGAGCGGAGGTGAGGCGAGAGATCGGGGCCGGTTTCGCCGAGCCCGCCGAGGTAGAGAATGCGGCCGACGCCGGCGTCGCGCGCGGCCGAGGCGAAACGCTTCGCCAGTTCCTCGTCCCGGCGGGCGTAATCCGAGCCGGCGACCATCATGGAGTGGACCAGGTAGTAGGCCGCTCCGCACCCCTCCATCGCCCGGCGCAGGTTTTCCGGATCGCCGATGTCCGCTTCGACGATCTCCAATCCTTCCCGGCCGACCCAGGGGCGCGCGGCGAGCTTGGCGCGATTCCGAACGACGCAGCGCACGCGGAATCCGGCGTCGAGAAGGCGCGGCGCGAGGCGGCCGCCGATATAGCCTGTGGCGCCGGTCAACAGGATGGCGCGATCCGGCGCGTCGCTCACTCGATCGCTCATCGGGCGATTCTCCCGGGCGTCCCGCCGAACGCCCTCATCCGAAGAGGTAGACCATCCCTTCGGCGGAAACAAGGAAATGCGGAGGAAGGTGTGGTTCCGCGCGGGGGATTGAGGCATGCTGAAGGGGGGGACGATTCGAAATCGAAATCGTTTGATTCTTGTAACGACATGGGCCGGGATGGGAGCGACGCAAGGGAACAGCGTTCCGATTTCGATTGCGATTTCGATTTGGATTTCGATCAAGAACACGGCCGTATAGGAGGACACCCGACCATGATCGAACCCGCGCCCAATCCCCGCCGCGCCGAGGCGGAGGTGGATCCGCAGTTCACCGACCGCTGGTCCCCCCGTTCCTTCCGCCCCGATCCGATTCCGGAGGAGGCTGTCCGTTCCCTCTTCGAGGCGGCCCGCTGGGCCCCTTCATCCATGAACGAGCAACCCTGGCTCTTTCTCTACGCGGTTTCCGACGAGGAGCGCGCCCGCTTCCTGGAGCCTCTCGTCGAGGGGAACCGGATCTGGGCGAAACGCGCCCCTCTCCTTCTCTACGTGCTCGTGCGGCGCGCCTTCGAGAAGAACGGCAAACCGAACCGGACCGCCCCCTTCGACGCCGGATCCGCGTGGATGAGCCTCGCCCTGCAGGCGAGAAAAATGGGCCTCTACGCGCACGGCATGGCCGGATTCGACCGGCAGAAAGCCCATGAGGCGCTCGGCGCGCCGGAGGAGGAATACGAGGTGATCGCCGCCGTCGCCGTCGGGCGAAAGGGCGATCCCGCGGCGCTCCCGGAGAACCTGGCGAAGCGGGAGTCGCCGAGCGGCCGGAAGCCTCTCGCCGAGGTGGCGCGGCGCGGCGGACTCGACGGACAGGGGATCGGGGGGTGAACCGCTTCGAGCGAATCCCCAAGGCGGAGCTGCACGTCCACCTCGAGGGAGCGATTCCCCTCGACACGTTCTGGGAACTGATCGAAGAGCGGGGGGGCGATCCTTCCGTTCCGGACCGCGACTCCCTCCGAGAACGCTTCCGTTACCGCGATTTCCCCCACTTCCTGGAAACCTGGACCTGGAAAAACGGGTTTCTGCGGGACCACGCCGCCTTCGAGAGGATCGCCGAGGCGGTGGCGCGAAATCTTCACTCACAAAACATTCTTTACGCCGAGCTTCACTTCTCCCCTTCCGATTTTCACCGCTTCGGCCTCGAGACGGGCCGGATCGCCGAGGCGGTGCGCGCCGGCCTGAACCGGGCGCCCGAGACGGAGACGGCGCTCATCCTCGACCTGGTGAGGGACGGCGGGCCGGAGCGGGCTCTTCACCGCGTCGCGGAGGCGGCGGAGCTGAAGGACCTCGGCGTGATCGGCATCGGCCTGGGCGGCACCGAGGCGGAGCACCCGCCGGAACCCTTCGCGCCCGCCTTCGAGGAGGCGCGCCGCCGCGGCCTACGGACCACCGTTCACGCCGGCGAAGGGGCCGGGCCGGAGAGCGTCCGCGGCGCGCTGGAGGCGCTCCGTCCCGACCGGATCGGACACGCCGCCCGCGCCGCCGAGGACCCCGGCGTGCTCGATCTTCTGGCGCTGCGGAGGGTGCCGGTGGAGGCATGCCCCGGCTCCAATTTGCGGACCGGCGTGATCCCGCGCCTCGCGGCGCACCCGATTCGATTGTTCCTCGATCGCGGCGTTCCCGTCTCCGTCAACACCGACGACCCGGCCCTCTTCGGCAACAGCCTCGCCGGCGAGTTCGCCGCCCTCGAGGAGGAACCGGGCTTCCCCCTCGACCGGATCCATTCCTTGATCCTTAAAGGAATACGTTCCTCCTGGCTTCCCCGGGAACGAAAGAGAGAGATGGAAACGCGCTTCCGGGCCGATCCGGCCTGGTCCGCCTGATCGCCCCCCCGCGCGCCGCCCCCTGTTTTTTAACCGCAACCCTTGTACATCGGGACCGGGCGTGTTACTTCGAATAAGAGGCTGGCGGCGAGCGACGCCGCGGGCGGCGCATATTTATTCTCGAGGAGGGCGATTTGTCCGAGGCGAAAACAGGAGATCTCGTTCGCGTGCACTACACCGGGAAGCTGGAAGACGGCACGGTATTCGACAGTTCCGAGGGGGGAGAGCCCCTCGAGTTCACTCTCGGCGAGGGGCGGATCATCCCCGGCGTCGAGGAGGCGGTGATCGGCATGCGGGCGGGGGACGCCAAGACGGTTCATGTCACCCCCGAGAAGGGCTACGGCCCCCATGTCGAAGAGCTGCTCTTCCGGGTTTCCAAGGATCGGCTCCCCCGGGGGATGGATCCCGAGGTGGGACAGCGGTACGAACTGACCCAAGAGGGAGGCGCGAAGGCGCTGGTCACCGTCACCGAGGTCGACGGCGAGGATGTCGTTTTAGACGGAAACCATCCTTTGGCGGGGAAGACCATGGTCTTCGATCTGGAGATGGTGTCGATCGGCTGATCGGCGGCGGCGCGCGCGGAAGCACGCCGCACAAAACCGGGGGGCGTCGGCGTCCGGGGGATCGTCAGCCCAGATCGAGAGAGACTTCCACGAGCGAACTCTCCGGATCGACGCGTACGGCGAAACCGCGTTTACGGAAAAGAGCGATCATCCGGTCGTTGTCGGACGTGGTCTGCGCCACCATGCGGCGCATTCCCCAGCTTCGGGCGATCTCCAGGCAATGATCGGTGAGAAGCGCGCCGAGACCGCGGTTCTGCCAGGCGTCGGTGACGAGAATCGCGTACTCCACCGTCTCGCCGTCCGGGTCGGCGATGAGCCGCCCCACCCCCGCCAGGCGGCGCCCCCCCTCCTCCTCCATCTCCGCCACGATGGCGACCTCCCGCGCGTAATCGATGAAGCAGTAACGAACCGCCACGTCGTGGCTCTTCCAATGAAAGGCGTAGCGGAAACGGGCGTAGATCGATTCCTGCGAGCAGCTTCCCAGCATCTCCATCCAGAGGGGCTCGTCCTCCGGCTTGATCGGGCGCAGGGTCGTCTCGGCGCCCTCGGGAAGGCGCGCGGTCCGCACGTACTCCTCCGGATAAGGACGGAGCGCCAGATGGCGGTACTCCCGGTCGGGCGGAGCGGCGGCGGCGCCGAGGATCACACGCGCGTCCAGCGCGACGGCGTCCTCCGGCGTCACCAGAAGGGGGTTCACGTCCAGCTCGGAGATCTCGGGGAAATCGGCGGCGAGATAGGAAAGCCGAAGCATCACCTCGATCAGGCGATCCGTGTTCGCCTTCGGCCGGCCGCGGTACCCGTTCAGAAGGGGCCACGCCTTCAGCTTCTCCAGCATGCGCCGGGCGAGGCGCTCCGTGAGCGGGGGGAAGCCGAGGGCGCGGTCCGCGAAGAGTTCGGCGCTCACGCCGCCGAGACCGGCCAGGATCACCGACCCGAAGACGGGGTCACGCTTGAGACCTAAAATCATCTCCACGCCGTCGCCGCGCTCGAACATCCTCTGCACGGTCACGCCTTCGATGCGCGCGTCGGGGCGCTTCTCGCGGGCGTTCCGCACGAGGCGGTCGAACGCGCCGCGCAGGTCCTCCTCGTTCCGGAGGCCGAGCGCCACCCCTCCCACGTCGGTCTTGTGGGTGATGTCCGGCGAGAGGATCTTGAGCACCACCGGATAGCCGATCCGCGCCGCCGTCGCCGCCGCCTCGTCCGGGTCCGCCGCGTTCTCCGGCGCCGAAACGGGGATGCCGTAGGCGTCGAGAAGCGTCTTCGAGGCGGTTTCGCCGAGGGTCTCACCGCCGCGCAAAAGCGATTCGAAGCGCTCCCGGATCCGCGCCCGGTCGACGGTGAAGGTGACCGGAATCGCCCGCGGCGTCTCGTAGAGGATCTCGAGGTTACGGGCGTAGCCGACCAGGGTCATGAAGGCGCGCACCGCCTGCTCCGGCGTGGAGTAGGTGGCGACCCCCGCGCGGTTCAGAATATCGATCCCCTCGGTCATGGAGGCGCCGCCGAGCCAGGCGGCGAGGATCGGCTTGCGGCTCTCGGCGCTCAGTTCCGCCGTCGCCCGGGCGGTGCGTACCGGATCGGTCATCGCCTGGGGCGTGAGGATGACGAGCGCCGCGTCGACGCCCGGATCGGCGAGCACGATTTCGAGCGCCTTCTTGTAGCGCTTGGAGCGGGCGTCGCCGAGGACGTCCACCGGATTCCGGCGGGACCACATCGGCGGAAGGGCGCGGTTGAGCTTCTCCATCGTCTCGCCGGCGAGACCGGCGAGGCGGCCGTCCAGGGCGAGGAGGGCGTCCGTCGCCATCACGCCGGGACCGCCGGCGTTGGTGACGATCGCGAGCCGCGGCCCCGCGGGGACCTTGTGCTTCCCCACGAGTTCCGCCACGTCGAAGATCTCCCCGATCTCGAAGACACGGGCGACGCCGGCGCGCTCGAAGGCGGCGTCGTACACGCTGTCCTCGGCGGCGAGTGCGCCGGTGTGGGAAGCGGCCGCCGCCGCCGACTCGGGGAAGCGCCCCGCCTTGTACGCCACGATCGGCTTGGTGCGGGCGAAGGCGCGCGCGGCGGTCATGAAACGGCGCGCGTCCTTGATCGATTCGATGTAAAGGATGATCGACTCGGTCTTCTCGTCCTCGCCGAAGTAATCGATCAGGTCGCCGAACTCCACGTCCAGCATGTTCCCGACGGAGACGAAATAGGAGAAACCGATGTTCTCGCGGATCGCCCAGTCGAGCACGCTGGTGCAGAGCGCGCCCGACTGCGAGACGAAGGCGACCTTCCCCTCCTTGGGCATCCCCTTGGCGAAGGTGGCGTTCAGGGAGAGTTCGGGAACGATGATGCCGAGGCAGTTCGGCCCGATCATCCGCATCTCGGGGAAGGCGGCGGCGGCGAGACGCAGTTCCTCCTCGAGCGCCTTCCCCTCCGGGCCCGCCTCGCCGAAACCGGCGGAGAGGACGATGACGCCGCGAACGCCGCGTTCGCCCGCGCGGCGCACCCACTCCGGCGCCTGCTCCGCCGGCGCGGCGATGAGGGCGAGGTCCGGCGTTTTGGGGAGGGCGTCGAGATCGGGATAGCAGGGGATCCCCTGGACCGCCTCGGCGCCGGCGCTGACCGGATAGACCACGCCGCGGAAGCCGGTCCCCACCAGGTTGCGGAGCACCGTCCCCCCCACGCTCATCGGGTTCTCGGTAACGCCCACCACGGCGATCCGCTTGGGGCGGAAGATCGGGTCGAGCTTGTGCACGTTCAAGGCGGAATCCTCCCGGCCGGTTCGGTTCGTCGTCGCCTCCCGATCCGGGGTCGGGGCGAAACGCGGCGCGGGGCCGAGTATAGCACCGCGAACGGGCGCCTCCAACCGCCCCCGGGGGGGACAACGCCGGGCGGAACGCGTACACTGGCGGGAACGTGCGGGCACGGGGAGAAGAGGATGGAGATCCGCGGAAACGAGATCGAACGGATGGGCGGCGCGGAGTGGGTCGTCGCGAACGGGACCGGCGGCTTCGCGCTGGGGACCGTGTCGGGTGAACGGATGCGCGGCTACCACGGGCTTCTCATCGCCGCGCTCCGTCCCCCTCTCGGAAGAATGATGCTCGTCCCCGGCGTGCGCGAGACGGTCGTCGCGGGGGGCGCGCAGTTCCCTTTATACACCAATCGATACGGCGACGGCCGATCGGAGCCGGGCGGTAACCGGCGGATCGAGCGTTTCCGCATGGAAGAAGGGCTGCCGGTTTGGACCTTCCGCGCCGGCGGCGCGCTCGTCGAGAAGAGGATCGGGCTCGTGAGGGACGCCGCGGCGGCTTTCGTCCGATGGACGCTGATCGAGGGGGACGGGATCGACCTGGAGATCCGCGTCCTCGTCGCTCACAGGGGCTATCACGACGTTTCGAGCGGGACGGAGCGGGCGCCGCGCATGGAGACCGGGCCGGACCGTCTGCTCGTCACTTTCGACGACGCCGCGCCCCCCCTCGCGATCCTCGCCCCCCGCGCGTCGTCGGTGGAGGACAATGTGGAGTGGGAGCGGGACCTCCACCTCGCCGTCGAGGAGTACCGTGGCCTCCCCTGCCGGGAGGACATCCCCTCGGTCGGACCGATCCGTTTCCGCATAGAGAGAGGGGGGCGCGCCGATCTGATTCTGAGCGCGGAGGAGCGAGTCGACGCGGACGTGGACGGGGCGATTCGAGCGATCCGCGACCACGACCGCGATCTCATGGAACGGGGGGCGTCCCTGATCGTTTCGGCCGGCGAGCGCGCGGAAGAGATCCGCGCGCTTCTCCGCGCCGCCGATTCCTTTCTCGCGAGGCGTCCGACGCCGGACGATCCCGACGGGAAGACGGTGATCGCCGGATATCCCTGGTTCACCGACTGGGGACGGGACACCATGATCGCCCTCCCCGGCCTCGCCCTCGCGACGGGCCGCCCGGAGATCGCCGCGTCGATCCTCCGCGTCTTCGCCCGCCACGTGGATGCCGGGATGATCCCCAATCGTTTTCCCGACAAGGGGGAGAGGCCGGAGTACAACACCATCGACGCGACTCTCTGGTTTTTCGAGGCGGCGCGGGCCTATGTCGAGGCGACCGGCGACGACGCGCTCCTCGCGGAACTCTTTCCGGTGCTCGGGGAAATCGTGGACAGGCATGTCTATGGAACGCGCCACGGGATCGGCGTGGATCACGCCGACGGGCTCCTCGCGGGAGGCGAGCCGGGTGTGCAGCTCACCTGGATGGACGCCAAGGCGGGGGATTGGGTGGTGACGCCGCGGATCGGGAAACCGGTGGAGATCAACGCGCTCTGGGTGAACGCGCTCCGTTCGATGGAGGGGTTCGCGGAGAGGCTGGGCGGCGACGGCGAGGGATTCGCGCGTCTCGCGGAGGAGGCGGAGCGCTCTTTCGAAAAGTTTTGGAATGAAGAGACCGGATGCCTCTTCGACTTGATCGACGGGCCGGAGGGGAACGATCCGTCGGTCCGGCCGAATCAGATCTTCGCGGCGTCTCTCCGCTATTCGCCTCTATCGCCGGATTGGAGGCGCGCGGTGGTGGACGCGGTGGAGCGCGACCTCCTCACGCCGTACGGGCTCCGTTCCCTCGCGCCGGATCACCCGGAGTATCGGCCGCGCTACGGCGGGGACCGGGTCGCGCGGGACGGCGCGTACCATCAGGGGACGGTCTGGTCCTGGCTCATCGGTCCCTTCGTGGAGGCGCACCTGAAGGCTCACGGCGACAAGAAGAAAGCGCGGGCGTTCCTCGATCCATTGCTGGATTACGTCGGCGGGCGCGGGCTCGGAACGGTGGCGGAGATCTTCGACGGCGACCCTCCCCACGAACCGCGTGGCTGCCCGGCGCAGGCGTGGAGCGTGGCGGAGGTGCTCCGGGCGTGGATGCTGACTAGGTGAGTTACTGCCGGTCGGTATCGCTATCGGGATCGAAATCGCAATCGATTGGGATTCGTGTACGTAAACTCCGTACACGGCCGGGTCCTGTCGGCCATCCGCCCTCGAAAGGCGCCTGCCATTCGCGCCTTCGCACTCGGTGGCGGCGCCCTTCGCGGGCACCCGTGGCCGCCACCCGGCCGCGCCTACGGTTTTCCTGTCGTGTGATCGGTTGTCGTCACCAATCTGCAGGAATCCCACCGTCGCCTCCCGAGCGATGCTCGGAAGGCTCCGGCGGGTGCCCGGCGGGTCGAGACGGCCCCGAGAGGGAGACCGGCGGCGAAGGGGGAGAACTCGGTCCCTGATACTCTTTTCGCGAGCGAAACGAGCGCAAAGGTATCTGGTACCGAGGGCCCGAACGGCCTAGGTATCTGGTTAGCGGCCCTACTCCGGCGGGTCGTAGAGGAGTTCGCCGTCGGGGTCGTTGATCCGCATGGAGAATCCCCACCCGGCGATCCCCTGGGTCACCTTCACCAGAATCGCGTTCCACCCTTCTTTCAGATGGATCACGAAGCGGTCGTGGTCGTCCTCCCATCCGCGGAGCACCTGATGCCGGAAGACCTCCTCGCCATTCGCCCAGACGATCACCCCGTCGTCGGAGCCGAGGGAGACGAGGGCGTCCCTCTCGCGGGGACTTTTCACGCGGGTAAGGGCGTAGGCGAGGCAGTGCACGCCGGGACCGACGGAAGAGCGAAGGTCGACATAGCCGTTCCCCGCGGCGCGGACCGTCGACCAACGGATGGGGCTCCCGTCTGCGGCGGCGTAGACGTCATCGGTGCGGATCATCCCGAGGAGGTAGTCCTCCTCCGGCGGGTAGGCGTGATCGAAACGCGAATCGGCGACATTGGCGAAGGGTCCGACCACCAGCCAGCGGTCCGCGTACCCGCCGATCGGGCGGATCAGAATGCCGTGGATGAGGGCGAGGAGGGGGAGTTTGCCCGCGGTTTCTGGTTCCCCCCACTCCTTGTATTCGGCACTCTCCTTGTATGCGCGCGCATGTGAATCGATGGGAATCCGATAGGGCTCCCAATCTCCTTTCGGAGGTTCGACCTGGAGTCGGAGCGCCTCACCGAGTCCTGTCAAAGGTGTTCGCGCCGGCGGCGAGATGAACACCGGCTCGAGTAAATCGGACGCGCAGGAGGTCGGCGGGAGGATCTCCGTCTTTCCGAACCAAGACCGCAGGACACCCAACTCGGGTGCTCGGGTGTAAACAAGAGATACATCGTAGGCGTCAGATGGATATCCCGCATCGACACCTAATGACCAATGCGAGATGGGAATCGTACAGAAGAAGTCTACGGCGGACTCCCACGGGGACTTTTCGCAGAAGCCATGAAAGACCGGGTGGAGAGTCCGCCCATTCCAACCAGGAAAAAACTCTCCGAAATCATGGTCCGGAAGATTCAGTTGCACCGGCGGCCAAGGAAAGTCGTCCGCATATCCCGATTCACATCTATGAGGCGGCGCATCTAAGAACATCCGATAGCGTCTGTCCGTTCCGGGGAAACCTTTTACCCCGATCCCCCCGACACCAATCAGATAGCGCGGCTGCACGATCATCCTGTCGATCCATTGTTTATTATCGAATAAGAACCGTTCCTTCGCGACTTGTTTGGCCATGTAGGCCCCCCACATTTCTACCCTCTCCCGGTGGAGAGCCTTTGCGTAAGCAAGCGCGATGGATGCATAGACCGGCCTGTTCTTGATTTCGATCGGTCCCTTCCCGCTCTCCCACTCCCCCACCTCGAAGTCGAAGGAGAGGGAATCGCGGAAGTCGATCCTGTCGGCGAGGTGGAGGCGGAAGGCGGAGAAGCGGGGGGCGCCCTCCTCGCTCCGGAAGGTGACGCCGTGGAAGGGGAAGCTCTTTTCGCCGCGCGCGAAATACCACCCGGAGTTGAAGTAGTCCTCCGTGCCTGTACCGCGGAGAGCGTTCACCGAGTCGCCGTCCACGACGATCCGTTCATCCCCCTCGAGGCAGGAGGCGTCCCGTACGCCCCGGGCGCTCAGGATAGTGCCGATGTAACACCCTTGCCCGACGTCGTCCGCCACGGGATGGTTCTTTTCTCGAATGATCTCATCCGAAAAGGCCGCGCGAAAACGCATCCGCCGATCCGCCTCCTCCTCCGAGAGGGGACGGACGAGCATCTTGTAGCGGCAGCTCCCTCCTTTTCGGGCCGGGAGCAAGAAGAGACGGGCGGTGCGGAAAGGCATGGGAAAACGGAGAACGCCGGTCGTCCCGGAGGAGAGGATGCCGGCGGAGCGCATCGACACCGGCTCGAAGGCGCTGCCGAAGAGATCGGCGAGTGGGACGTTCACCGGGACCGGACCCTCGAAGTCCGTGTATCCCTCAGGGGTTGTCCCCTCGTCCGGTTTGCGGTCCCACTGGGCGACGAGACGGACCTTCCTCCAGTCGTCGCCCTCCCCATCATAGGAGACGCGTAGTTCCACGATCTCCCCAGGCTCATCGGATCGGAAGATACAGCTCTGCGTGATGGCCTGTTTCCCTCGGCCCGCCATCTCCACCGTCCCCTCCACCAGACGGTCGCCAGGTCGGCGTTCCACCGTCCAAGGCATCTCCATGTCGATCTCGCGCGGAAGGCGGGCGAGCTTCTCGATCGCCTTGGTGAGCGCCCGCCGGTCCTCCTCCGGATAGGGGAGGCGGAAGGAACGGACCGCCGTCCCCTCGGGATAGCGGTGCGCCTGGATCTGGTAAAAGCGGATCCCATCGACGGTGGTGATGCGAATGCTCTTCTCGAAGGGGATAGGGATGTAGGAGAAGTTCACCCCGCCGTTCTCCTTCGCGCCGCCGACGAAGGGATCGAGGAAGGGGGGAACGCGTCCGGAGAAGAGCGCCTCCAGAGGCGCGTCCAGGACCGGCTCGCGCGCGCCGTCGATGTATACCCGGAGGCGGGTCTCCCGGCCGGGCCAGGTCATCCATATACGGGTGACGCACCCGGGTCCGTCCATCTCGGCGAGAACGTGTTCCCCCTTCTCGTCGATCCTGAGGCGGGAGTAGAGACCGCTGAAACCGTCGTCGTTCCCGCCGGTCCGGTCGGTGCTGGAGAAGAGGACGCTTTTCGAGTCGGAGAACTCCGGGAGACGGGAGAGATCGGCGTCCAGGAACGCCCAGACGTCCGCCTCCTCTCCCGCCGCCACGCCGGCGCCGATAAAAAGGGCGAGAAGCGCCGCCGCGAATGCCCGTCCGATGAAATCCTTCATGCCCCGACCATACCGCGATCCCGACGCACGCGCGAGGGGAAAGAAACCCGTGCGGAAACGCGGAAAACGCATAGATCGTTACCGGATATCACGGTAGTGGATCCCCCCTTCCCCCGCTCATTCATTCCATACATACCCCCGTACTCGAATCGGGATCGAGATCGAGAATCCCTTCCACCCCCGATCTCCCTTCGGGGCACGATGTGGGGAGAAAGGACGGACGGGTAATCCCTCTCGGAGTCCGTCCGAGGAGGAGGCGGAGAGTATGGCGGGAGAGGGTTCGGGTGAGGGTGCCTTTCCTTCCCCCACCGGTCTCCCTTCGGGGCACGGTCCGGATGCTTTGCATCCTCCCTCTTCTCGCTCGCCGACCCACCTCCGCCCGCCCCGATAAGCTCGACAGATTC
>JAFGGD010000019.1 GCA_016930695.1 Candidatus Eisenbacteria bacterium | reverse complement strand
GAAGGGAGACCGGTGGGGGAAGAGAATGAATCGATACCGATTCCAAACGCCCCGGACTCCGAGAAGGATTACCCGTCCGTCCTCCTTACCCCACCGTGCCCCGAAGGGAGACCTGTGGGGGATGGAAAGGCACCCTCACCCCCACCCTCTCCCGCAAGCGGGAGAGGGGAAAACCGATTTCGATTTGGATACCGATGCCGATACCGATACCCCGTCCGCCTCGCTCCCCCGCGGATGCTATACTCACACTTCGAACCATCTCCCCGGGAGACGAAGCGCCATGACCGAAACGCTCACCCCCCTCCTCTCCGCCTGCCGTTGCTGCCCACGCGCCTGCGGCGTGAACCGCCTCGCGGGAGAGATCGGCTACTGCGGAACCGCGGCGGAGATCTTGGTCGCGCACACGGGCCTTCACTTCGGAGAGGAGCCTCCCCTCTCGGGAACGAAGGGATCGGGAACGATCTTTTTCGCCGGATGCAACCTCCGCTGCGTCTTCTGTCAGAACCATCAGATCAGCCAGGAGTTCGACCGGCGGGAGTGCCGGGCGCACGACGCGGCTTCCCTCGCGTCCGAGATGCTCCGCCTCCAGGAGGCGGGCGCCCACAACATCAACCTCGTCTCCCCCTCACACGTGGTCTGTCAGGCGGCGGACGCGATACGCGAGGCGAAGGAGAGAGGGCTCCGCGTCCCGATCGTCTACAACTCGAACGGATACGACTCGGTGGATTCCCTCAGGAGGATCCGCGGTTTGGTGGACATCTATCTTCCCGATCTAAAGTACCTTTCCGAAGAGATCGCGGAGCGCTATTCCGACGCGCTCGACTACGTGGAAATCGCCCCCGCCGCCATTCGAGAGATGTGGGAACAGGTCGGTTTCCTCGAGACGGACCGCCGGGGAATCGCCACGCACGGCCTCCTGGTCCGTCACCTGGTTCTTCCCGGCCGGTTGGAAAACAGCCGGCGATGCCTCCGTTTCCTGGCCGAGCTATCCCGCGAGATTTCCGTCAGCATCCTGTCCCAGTATTCTCCCCGCCACCGGGCGGCCGATTATCCCGAGATCGATCGTTATCCGACGGTCGAGGAGTATCGGGAGATCGCCGAATTCGCTCTCCAGATCGGTCTCTCGAACGCCTACGTGCAGGAGATGGAGAGCCGCGACCACTACCTCCCCGATTTCAGTCGGGACCGTCCCTTCGAAACCTAGCGCCGGCGAAACGCCGATACCGGCCGACGCGACGCCTCTCCCCCCCCCACCGGAAAACACCTCCATCCTCCGGGGCGATCTCGTGATAGACTTTTGTTGCCCGGTGGCTGTCGGAACCCCCGCCCCCGCGGCGCCGGTGGGAGATTCGCCGTGAACGCGCGCCCACGCCTCCATTCGGACCTGCGAAGAGCGCTCCGGGGGAACATCCTCCCGCTCGGCCTCGTCAGCCTCCTCACCGATTTCTCCAGCGAGATGATCTACCCGCTTCTCCCCGCCTTTTTCTCCGGCCTGGTCCCCGCCGCCGCCGCCGCCGTTTACATCGGTCTCATGGACGGCGTCGCGGAGAGCGTCTCCGGCCTCTTGAAGATCTGGTCCGGCGGATGGAGCGACCGGAGCGGGCGGCGGAAGGCTCTCGCGCTCGCCGGGTATTCCCTCTCCGGCTTGGCGCGGCCGTTGATCGCCCTGGCCGCCGCCGGATGGCACGTGGTCGCCCTCCGTTTTCTCGATCGCGTCGGCAAAGGGATACGCACGGCGCCGCGCGACGCGTTGATCGGTGAAGCGGCGGATCCGGACGTGCGTGGACTCGCCTTCGCTTTTCACCGGATGATGGATCACGCCGGCGCCGTGAGCGGCCCCCTCGTCGCCGCCCTCCTCCTCTATCTCTTCCTCGGACGGGGTTTTCTCTGGGTCCGCGGAAGCGGGCCGGCCGGTCCCGAGGAGATGCACGCCCTGCGCCGGCTCTTCGCCTTGGCGCTCCTCCCCGGAATCGCCGCGTCGGTCATCTTCTGGCGCAAGGTCCGCGAGATCCCTCGACCCGCCTCCATGCCCCCGGCCGGCGCCGGGGGGAACAGAACGTCCGGTCCGCCCCGATCCTTCTACTTCTTTCTGTCGTCGGTGACCGTCTTCACGCTGGGGAACAGCACGGACCTCTTTCTCGTCTTCTTCGCCCAAACCCGCTTCGGACTGGGTCTCGGTTGGATGATCGCCCTTTGGATATTACTTCATTTGTCCAAGATTATTTTCAGTCTGCCGGGCGGCCGTCTTTCCGATCGGATCGGGAGACGACCCGCCATTCTGATCGGTTGGATGGTCTATGCCGCCGTCTACGCCACGATCCCCTCCGCGGGGGGACTCACGGCGGTCTGCGTGCTGCTCGTCCTCTATGGGGCGTACTACGGATTGACCGAGGGGGCGGAACGGGCTCTCATCGCCGATCGCGTTCCCGTCGCCTCGCGGGGGAGGGCGTACGGCCTCTACCACGGAGCGGTCGGTTTCGCGGCGCTCCCGGCGAGCCTTCTCTTCGGCCTCTTCTGGGCGCGGCTCGGTCCGGCGATCGCCTTCCGGATCGGCGCCTCCTTGGCGGCGGCGGCGTGCATGCTGCTTCTCGCCGCGAGACCCGGACGGAATGAGGCGGAGAGGGCGCCGGACGGGCGGGGCCGCTGACGCGCGCCGGGAGACCGGCGGCGACTCTCGCGGCGGCGGAGAACAAGGAGGGACCACCCTCCCCCTTTCTCCTTCCCCCCACACCCACCCTCTGCCAGAATCAGTCGGTGCGGCGCGCCACGGTCCGCCCCCCGGGGCCCGAGATCGAAGGTAAGCATCCGATGAGCCCACTCGCGTCCATCACCGCGTTCGTTCGCCGCGCACCGCTTCGAACGGCTGCTTGGCTCGCCGCCTCGTGGATCGCGCTCGCCGCGCTCTATCAGGTTCTGGAGCGCATGGGCTTCCACGAAGAGATGCCCCGTCTTTTTCCGATCTCCATCTTCAGCGGCCCGGCGCTCCATCCCGCAGGCGTCCCCTGGATCCTTCTCTTCGCGGCGACGCTCTTCTTCGCGACGGCGCGAGCCGAGCGCCTTCGTCCACGGGGCGTTTTCGCAGCGGCGTTTCTTCTCGTGCTTTTCGGGAACCTGGGGCAGGGAGGATGGAAGGCCGGCTTCGAAGAGCCCTTCACCGCGGGGGATATCCGTTACTATCACGACGCCGTCAAGATTCGCGACGCCGGGGCGTGGCTCGGAGCGTTTAACGAAATCCAGCCGGACTTGCTCGTTCATTCCCGCACCCACCCTCCCTTCGCCGTCCTCCTCCACTATGGAATCCTGCGGACGGGAGGGGGCGCCGCGGCGCTCGGCATCTCCTTCACGTTGCTCGCCCTTCTCGCCCTGCCGGTCACGGGCGCGATCCTACGAGAACTGGGAGTCCCCCGCGAACGCCGAGGCCCGCTCCTCATCCTGTTCGCCGTCCTGCCGGCGGTGAACATCTACTCCGCCGCTTCCTTGGACGGCGTGATCCTCTTGCCGGCGACGCTCTTTCTCTACGGGCTCGTGCTCATCGGACGTCCGGGGCGCGCCGTCGCCGGATTCCTCCTCGTCGCCGCCGGTTTCACCGGCGTAAACCTGCTCACTTTCGGCGGCACGTATCTTCTTCTCGCCGGCGGCTTCGCCGGGGTGATCGAGCTGCTCCGCCGGGAGCGCCCCCGCTCCCTCGCCGCCACCGTCGTGGCGCTTCTTCTCTTCGGCCTCACCGCTCTCGTCCTGCGGCGTCTCTGCGGATACGATCACGTTCTCGCGCTGCGGACCGCCGCGGATTTCGAAAACCCCGGGGGATTCCTCGGGCGCGTCGATCCGGCCGCTTACTTTCTCACGCGGATCGAGAACGTCGCCGAGATCGCCTTCTTCCTTTCCTTCGGCGCGCTCGCGGCGCTCGTCCGCTCGAACGCCGGCCGCGCCGCCCTGCAAAACCTCCGGGACCGGGGAACGGGCTTTCTTCTCGCCGGCGCGGCGGCGCTCCTTCTCCTCTTTCTCGCCGGCGCCTACAGGACCGGAGAAACCGCCCGCACATGCCTCTTCTTCTATCCCTACCTGCTCCTCCTTTTCCGAAACTCCGGCGAACGCGGACTGCGGGACGCGATCCTCCTCGCCGGCTTCCAGACCGGCGCGATGCAGCTCTTCACCGGCTATTTCTGGTAATCGCACCGGGAATACAACTCATGTTTATGTTCTTTATATTACTATACAAATAGTATTTTCTCGATTCGTCCTTGTGTTCGCGGCTGAATCGTGTTAATAAAGAGATAGCATGTCTCCGGGGCGCGCGGCGGGAGCTACCCTCGAACCCTCTGACAACCGACGATTTCGTTTTGCCCGTCTCATCCGAGCCATAAGCCGAAAGGGGAAACCCGTGGATTCGCGTTTGTATTTAGTCCGACGTCCGGATGAGATGCCCGATTGGATCGATCGGGACCGTCTCGTCCGTTTCTTTCACGATCACATGAAGCCATACGAAGACCGGATCGAAGACATCCGTGACGCCCTGGACTACGCCTTCTCCGAAAGCGATCGGGCGGGCGGTTTCCTGGTGCTCGCGGAGACGGGAGGGGAACTGGTCGGTGCGCTTCTGATGCTCCGCACGGGGATGTCCGGCTACGTCCCCGATCACATCCTCCTCTTCGTGGGCGTTCGCTCGGATCTGCGGGGCCGCGGCCTCGGCGGCCGGATCGTCCGGCGCGCTCTGGAAGAGTGCGACGGCGACGTCAAGCTGCATGTGGAATACGACAATCCCGCCAAACGGCTTTACAAGCGGCTCGGTTTCACATCCAAGTACGCGGAAATGAGGATCACGCGATGAATCGCGTTACCGTCGACCTGGAGGCGCTCCGGCAAAACCTCGAGACCATCGGGGACTGGATGCGCGCGCACGGAGCCACCTGGAGCGTGGTCACCAAGGTACTCTGCGGCCACGCGGAAACGCTCGAGGCGTTGCAGATTCTGGGCGTCCGTTCGATCGCGGACTCGCGGCTCCGGAATCTCCGCGCCATCGAACGGATCATCCCCTCCTTCGAATCCTGGTACCTCCGTCCGCCCCACCCGTCGATCATCCCGGAGGTCGTGGAGCTGGCGGACGTCAGCCTGAACAGCGAGATCCGAATCATCGAGCGTCTGAACGAGGAGGCGGCGCGGCTCGACAAGATTCACAGGATCGTGATCATGATCGAGTTGGGCGACCTTCGGGAAGGAATCCTCCCCGGCTCCCTCGTCGACTTCTATCAGAAGGTGTTCGAGTTGCCGAACATCACCGTGCTCGGCATCGGCGCGAACCTCGGTTGCCTGGCCGGAGCGGTGCCGGACATCGATCAGTACATGCAGCTCGTCCTCTACCGGGAACTTTTAGAGCTGAAATTCGGCAGGCAGCTGCAGCTCATCTCCGCGGGGTCGAGCGTGGTCCTGCCGCTGGTCCTGAAGAACGAACTCCCCAAGTCGATCAACCACTTTCGGATCGGCGAATCGCTCTTCCTCGGCAGCGACCTGGTCGGCGGGGGAACCCTGCCGGGCCTCCGCAACGACGTGATTCTTCTGGAGGCCGAGATCGCCGAGATCAAGGAGAAAAGCCTGGTGCCGACGACGGAAACCGCCGGCATCCAGCCCTTCGAGATGAACGGCGACTCCCAGCACAAGCCGGGCGACCGCGGCTACCGCGCGCTGGTTACCGTGGGGCAGCTGGAAACCGCCGTGGAAGGGCTCACGCCGGTCCGCGAAGACTATAGAATCGCCGGCGCCAGCAGCGACATCACCGTGGTCAACCTGGGCGACAACCCGGAGGGGCTTCACGTGGGGGACACCATCGCCTTCCGGGTGGACTACGCCGCCCTTCTCGGTCTGATGAACAGCCCCTATGTCGACAAGAGGGTGGTTCCGCCTCTGCAAGACCTCCGGGACGCCGGTCCGCGGGATCCCGGCGCCGGAGTGGATCCGGTTTTCTCCGATCTGGACGGCGACGGGACGGAACGCGGGGAGTGACGCCGGCGCGATCCGCCCCCTTTTCCCATCCAATCCTCTTGGCTTTAAAAACCGCTTCGCTTATTTTCCCTGAGCGGGGAGCGGCGGATCGACGAATCCGACCGCCGGCGGGAGGCGCGCCCCATACGGAGAGGACGATGAAGAAATCCCTCGGAATGCTGGTCCTTTTCTTCGCAGCCGTTTTCTCGGCGGCGGCGGTCGGCTCCATCTGGATGCCGGGGGAGTGGTATGCCTCCATCGCCAAACCCGCCTGGACCCCTCCGAACGCTCTCTTCGGCCCGGTCTGGACGGCGCTCTACGCGATGATGGCGGTCGCGGCGTGGCTCGTATGGCGGGAAAGGGGTTGGCGGCGAGGAGCGGCCCCCCTCGGTCTCTTCGGTCTCCAGCTTCTCCTGAACGCGGCGTGGACCGGTCTCTTCTTCGGTCTCCGGAGGCCGGACGCCGCCTTCGTCGAGATCGTTCTTCTCTGGATCTCGATCGCGGCGACCGCACTCCTCTTCCGCCGCGTCCGTTCGCTGGCGGCCGTTCTTCTTCTCCCCTATCTCGCTTGGGTCGGTTTCGCGGCGGCGCTCAATCTCGCGATCTGGGTTCTGAACCGATAGACTCCTCCGCCGGTCCGCCCCTCAGCCCGAAACCGGCGCGGGCGCGGCCGACACTTCAAATTCCCGAACGAGTGAGAGGATCAACTCCCGGACCGACAGAAGACCCGTCGTCCGAAAGGCGTTCGCTCCAGCGAAGGCGAAGCCTTCGTCCAGGCGCCCCTCCTTGGCGTTCATGAGTGCTTGGGCGATGCAGTAGGGGGCGTTCCGGACATCACAGGTTTTCAGGCACTGCCAAACACAGCGGTAAGGTTTCTTGATACCCGAGGCGACGTCGCTCAGGAATTGGTTCGAGATGGCGCGGCCCGGGAGACCGACCGGGCTATCGATGATCACAAGCCCCTCCTCCCCGCACTCCAGGTAGGCCCGTTTGAAATTCTCGTGGGCGTCGCACTCGTGGGTCGTCACGAAACGGGTTCCCATCATCACGCCGCCGGCCCCCATCTCGAGAAAACGGCGGATGTCCGCGCCGGAGTAGATCCCCCCCGCCGCGATCACGGGAATATTCTTCCCCATGCTCCGCTCGAAGGGCCGAACCTCCTCGATCACCTCGGTGACCAGCCGCTCCAGGGTGTGGTCTTCGCGTTCAATGTCTCCCCGGTCGAAACCGATGTGTCCGCCGGCGAGTGGACCCTCGACCACCACGGCGTCCGGCACATGGTCGTAGTTCCTCTCCCAGAAACGGAAAATCGCGCGGACCGCCCGAGCCGAGGACACTTTGGGGGCGAAGAGGGTCTTCGACTTTTTCAATTCCTCCGACCGGAGCGTTTTCGGCAGGCGGAGCGGAAGACCGGCACCCATGATGACCAGGTCCACCCCTTCCTCCACGGCGACACGGACCATCTCTCCGAAATCGGTAAGCGCGACCATGATATTGACGCCCACGATTCCGCCGGTGCGGCTCTTGGCGCGACGGATCTCGTTCCTGAGGGCGCGGGCGTCCGCCGACGGAAGGTCCGAGGCGAAATCCGGTTCCATTCTTCCGATGCCCGCCGTGGCGATCACCCCGATTCCCCCCTCATTCGCCACGGCCGAGGCGAGACCGGAGAGGGAGATACCCACCCCCATTCCCCCCTGCACAATGGGGATCTTAGCCGTCAGGTGCCCAATTCGTAATTGGGGCAACTTATCTAACTTCATATTTTCCTCCGAGTTTCCCAATGTTGACAGCGTTAACATAACACGGAATGTTGACAGTGTCAACCCATTAGGATAGCCTCGGCGACGAAAGAGGGCTCATGGCGAAAAAGCAATATCATCACGGAGACCTGCGCCAGCGATTACTTGAGACGGCGGAAAAGATACTCGTCCGGGAAGGCGTGGAAGGACTGACCATGCGCCATCTGAGCGAGAAGGTCGGCGTCTCCCACACGGCTCCTTACCGGCACTTCGCGGACAAAACCCTTCTGCTTTCCTCCGTCGCCGAAAAAGGATTCCTCAGGCTGCGAAACCGCCTCGTCGAAGCGGCCGGGGATCGCGGGGACGGCGCGGTGGCCCGTCTCGAGAGGATCTCCCTCGCCTACGTCGAGTTCGCCGTGGAGAACCCTTCCTTCTACCGGCTCATGTTCGGAACGGAGGCGGTGACCCACTCTCCTCCCCCGGAATTACAGGCGGCCGCGCGGTCCGCTTTCGAGATCGGGATCATGACCTTAAAAGAGTGCCAGGAAGAGGGGAGCATCCGCGCCGAGGATCCTCATCTTCTGACCTCCCTCGCCTGGGCGACGATCCACGGTCTCTCCACGTTGTTGATCGACCGGCAGGTCCGCTCCATGGAAGCCCAAGGAGGCGCGCACGCGCTGGTCGTGGGGGGGGAGGGGGACGGCTCGGAAGATCTCCGAGGGATGGCGCGCATGGCGATCCGATCCCTCCTCCGGGGAATGAAGGCATAGGCGCGGCGCGGCCCTCGTCCGTCCTCGCCGTTCGGGCGGGACAACACTCATGACACGCGAAGATCCGATCTTGGACATTCTCGGCCTCGGCGTCTCCGCCCTGGACCTTCTCCTGTTGGTGGAGGAGTTTCCCTCGGGCGAGGGTGTCGCCCCGGCGCTCGAAACGTCCGTACAGGGGGGCGGACCGGTGGCGGGTGCCCTCACGGCGGCGGCGAGGCTCGGCGCGCGCACCGCCATGATCGACCGGATCGGCGACGACCGGCGCGGCGTGTCGATCCTGGAGGAGTTCCGCCGGGCCGGCGTGGACGCGAGCCTGATCCGCGTCGAGCCGGGGCGCGAGTCCGCCGTCGCGTCCATCCTGGTGCGACGACGGGACGGGGCGAGGTCGATCGTCTTCGCCCCCGGAACGGGTCCGGAGATGGACGCCGGCGACGCTCCCCTCGAACGGATCGCCTCGGCCCGCTTCCTGCACGTGAACGGCCGCCACCTCGGCGCCTGCGCCGCCGCCTGCCGCCACGCCCGCGAAAAGGGAGTCACGGTCAGCTTCGACGGCGGCGCCCACCGCTATCGTCCCGAACTGGACCCGATCCTCCGTCTCACGGACATCCTCATCACGGCCCGAGAGTTCGCCGAACGCTTTACGGGTGAATCGGATCCGGAACGGGCCGCCGCCGCGCTGATCGACGCCGGGGCTTCCATCGCGGGGGTGACCGACGGCGCGCGGGGGAGCACTTTCCGGGAAAGGTCGGGCGACCGGTTTCATCAGGCCGCCTTTCCGGCGGATCCTCTCGTCGATACGACCGGCTGCGGCGACGCTTTTCACGGCGCTTTCCTCTTCGGTCTCTCCCGCGATTGGGAAACCCGGCGCGCCGCCCGTCTGGCCGCCGCCGTCGCCGCCCGCGTCGCGACCCGCCTCGGCGGGCGCGCCGGCCAACCGACCTTCGAAGAGGCGAAGCGTTTCGCCGGCGGCCTCTGAACAGGCTCCACCCCGACGCGACAAAGCGAACGCCATTCCTCATCGAGACGACACTCCCTTTCCGGAAGCATCCACGCCTCCGATCGGTTATGCTGGCGGAACAACCCCCAAGACGCCGCGCGTGACGCGCACGACGGGAGGATCGACGAACCATGATCCGCGAACTGGTCGAGAAAAACCGAAGCTACCGGCGCTTCGACGGCGCGGCCGCCCTGGACCGGGAAACGCTGCGCGACCTGGTCGGCCTGGCCCGCCTCGCCCCATCGGCGGCGAACCTACAACCTCTCAAGTATCTTCTCTCCTGGACGCCGGAGACGAACGCGTCGATCTTTCCCCACCTCGCCTGGGCTGGCTATCTGGAGGATTGGGACGGACCGGAAGCCGGGGAGCGCCCGACGGGATACATCGTCATCCTCGCCGACAAGACGATCGCCGAGGAGGTGCGATGGGACCACGGTATCGCGGCGCAGACCATCCTACTCGGTGCGGCGGAGAAGGGGTTCGGCGGTTGCATGATCGCCTCGGTCGAACGGGGGAAGCTCCGGGAAGCGCTCGCGTTGCCGGACCGGTACGAGATCCTGCTCGTCGTCGCCCTCGGGCGCCCGGCGGAGCGCGTGATCGTCGAATCGGTCGGCGACGACGGCGACATCCGCTACTGGCGGGACGAAACGGGGATCCATCACGTACCCAAGCGCCCCCTGGACGACCTGATTCTGGAGTGAAGAGGGGATGAAAGAATGCGGAAACGAAGCGACATGTTAAAACGGTCGGACGACCATATCTTCGGCGGCGTCTGCGGCGGCATCGCCGAGTTCTTCGGTTGGTCCCCCGGCAAGGTGCGCCTTCTTTATGTTTTGGTCTCGATCTTCTCGGCGGCCTTTCCGGGAATTCTCACGTACATCGTTCTCTGGATCGTGATGCCCGGCCCGGACGCGCACCCTCCCTTCCGCATGGAAGATCCCGGGCGATGAGCGATCCGCGCGCCGACGCCTGCCGTTTCTCACGCGCCGTCGCGCGTCGCCCGGGGCCGGATTTCGCCGGAGGGATCACCGCCGCGGATCTGGGTCCGCCGGAATACGACCGGATCCTCCGCCAGCACGACGCCTACCTCGACGCCCTCCGCCTGGCCGGTCTCGACGTCGCCGTTCTCGAACCCCTCACCGGATTCCCGGACGCCTACTTCCCCGAGGACGCGGCGGTGGTCTTCCCCGAGGCGGCGGTGATCACGCGCCCCGGCGCCGAAGCGCGGCGCGGGGAGACGCCGACCATCGAGGAGGCGCTCCGCCCTCACAGGCGCATCGAAAGGATCGAACCGCCCGGCACGATCGACGGCGGTGACGTGTTCCGTCTCGGCGGGACCTTCTTCGTGGGGATTTCGGGGCGGACGGACCGGGCGGGGGCGGAGGCGTTGGGCGCGATCGTCGAACGGTACGGGTACGCCTGGGCCCCCGTGCCGGTCCGCGAAGGGCTGCATCTCCGCTCCGGGGCGAACCCTCTCGGCCCGGGAACCGTTCTCCTGCACGAGGTTTACCGGGACGAACCCGCCTTCCGCTTCTTGGAGAAGGTGTTCGTCGAACTCGAGGAGGGTTACGGGGCGAACGCGCTCCGCGTGAACGACACGATTCTGATCGCCGCCGGATTTCCGCGCCTCCGGGAGAGGATCGAGCGCCTCGGCGCGCCGGTGATCCCCCTCGGTCTCTCCGAGCCGCGCAAGATGGACGGCGGCCTCACCTGTATGTCGCTCCGTTTTTAACCGCGGGCGGATCCTAGTCGCAGCTTCTTCCGAAGATCACGACGGGCCGGAGTACTCCCCCGGCGCTGGAGAGCACCACGCGGTTCTTCTCCCACTTCAGCTCCATCGCCTCGTTGGTGTAGATCGGCAGGTATCCCTCGGGAAGCGTCACGTTGATCTCGTGTCCTGTCGAATAGAGAAAGTTGAGTTTGGCCACGTCCAGAAAATACGCCTCCGGATCCTTCATGCGCGCCACCACGCGAAATTTCATCCGCTCGTTGGGGCCGAGAGGATTGGGGAGCAGGATTCGGAACTTGGGCTTCTTCGCCTCCCCTTCGTTGATCGCCTCGTATTTGAGCTGTCCCCCTCCCTTCTCCGGCGCGGTGTCCAGGATCTCCATTTCGTCGTAATCGTAGGGGAGCACGTCCATGGAGGTTTTACCGACGCCGCTCGCCTCGAAGCGGTAGGTCACCGTCCACTCGTGCGTGGTCGGATCTCCGAGATCGACGGTGAGCACGGCAAGCGCCGCGCCGGGCAGCAGCGCAGCGAGCGTTCCGAGAAGAAGAAGCGCGCCTTTCATGTTTCCTCCGAGTGAACCGCCCCGGACGGGACGGAGGGGTTGTCTCAGTCGATCTTGCGAAGACGGACCGCCGTGCCGTAGGCGACGATCTCCGCCGCCCCCTGCATGACCGACGAGGTCATGAAGCGCATCTGCAACACCGCGTCGGCGCCGAGCCGTTTCGACTCGGCGGTCATCCGGTCCAACGCCTGTTCCCGCGCCTCGGCGAGCATCTTTGTGTAGTCGTGCACCTCGCCGCCCACCAGATTTCGCAGCTTGGCGAGGACGTCGTGCCCCAAGTGCCGCGCCCGGACCGTGCTCCCCCGAACGAGTCCGAGAACCTCGACGATCTCGTATCCGGGCGCGCTCTCCAAGGTGCTGACCATCATGTTTTCACCCTCCGGTACGGATCCCGCTTCCAGGCGTGGAGCCGTTGGCGACCCACCGACACGAGAAGAATCAGCAGGCCGAGAACCAGGAATCCGACGCCGCAGCGCAGGAGGAGCGGCTCTTCCGGACTAAAAAAGAAGTCGCGCAGCAGAGAACAGGCGGCGAACGCGAGAACCACGATCGCCCCGGCGGAGAAGAAGATCCAACCGGCGCCGCGCTCCAGACGATTATAGACCCCCGTCCAGTACGCCTCCCAGTCTCGTTCCTCCAAATCGGCCAGCCTCATTCTCGCCGTCACCTCCTTCACCCGGCGGAGTTTCTCGAGTTCCGTCCGGCAGACACCGCACTCTTCCAGGTGCTTTTCGAACTCGAGACGATCCTCCGGGGACATCTCTCCGTCCAGATAGGCCATGGAAAGCAGCGGGAAATCCTCACACCGCACGACGGGCCTCCTCCCCGAGCAACTTTTCCTTCAAACTCTGCCGAGCATGGAAGAGCCGGGACATGACCGTTCCGATCGGAATATCCAGGATCTCGGCGATCTCCTTATAGCTGTGATCCTGGAGATCCTTGAGCACCACCACCTCCCGGTGCTTGGCGTCGAGTTCCGCGAGCCCCCTCCAGATCCGCTCCGCCGCCTCGTTCCGCTCGGCGAGCAGTTCCGGCGAGAATCGGTCGCCGGCCGGTATGTCCCGGCCTTCCGCGCGCATCTCCTCCAGCGAATCCTCCCGGCGCGTTTTCCGTTTCGCGTGGGCGGAAGCGCAGAGGTTGCGCAGAATGCGGAAAAACCAGGGCGCGAAATCCCGGGTAGGATCGAAACGGGCGATGGCGTGAAAAGCCCGTACGAAGGCTTCCTGCGAGAGATCGTAGGCCTCCTCGCGGTTACCGACCAACGCGAGGGCGGTGAAAAAGGCCCGCCGCCGGTAGGCTTCCACGATCGGTCCGAACGCCTCGCGATCGCCGCTTTGGCATCTCACGATCCAATCCCGCTCTTCCATTCGGTCCATGTGAAAGTCCAAATGGCGGGGTTTTCCGTTTCCCCCGCCTCTGAAGGGCCTACCGCCGAGGGCGGCTTTTATTCAATCGGCGCCGTCGCGGGGTTCCCCCCGGCGCCCGTCCGAAAACCGAATGCGCAAGGAGTTGCGCCTTCGCACTTTACACCCGCCCATTCCATCCCGTATTCTCCGGAGAGGGCAGGATGGAAACATGGCGAAACCGACGTCGAGACGAAACTGGCGCGTCTTCTACGACCGTCTCCTGAAAGAGGGAGAATACCAGATCTCCTTCGATGCGGAGAAGTACGGCGCCTACAAAACCTATCGCGAGGTCTTCATCCAGATCGATCGCATCCTCAAGCGCTACCCGCAGCGGCTGGAGCCGGTCTCCATCGGCAAGAGCGCCGGCGGCGAGGCGATCTGGGCGTTCCGCGTGGACAACACGAGAGAGGAGACGGAGCCGCCGGTTCGTTTTCTGATCACCTCGCTGCTCCACCCGCTCGAGTTCATCGGTGCCGAGATCACACTCACTCTGATGGAACGGTTCGCGGCCAACATGAAACTGAATCCCACCCTGCAGAACCGCGAGGTGGTCTTCCTTCCGATCCTGAACCCGGACGGTTACCGGCGCGTGGAAAAAGACCTGGCGGCCGGCCGCTCCCGCTTCCGGCGCTTCAACCGGAACGGCGTCGACCTGAACCGCAACTTCAGCGCCTTCTTCTCCCGCCGCGCTCCGATCTTCGGCGCGCTCCGTTTCCTCTACAACCCCGGTCCGCGGCCCTTCAGCGAGCCGGAAACCGCCGCCTACCGGTCCCTCCTCTTGGAGCACCGTTTCGATTTCGCCGCTTCCTTCCACTCCTTCGGCGGCCGTTTCTTCTGGCCCTACGCCGCGAAACGGGAGAGCTGCCGGCACGACTCGTGGTTTCGGGACACGGTCCGGGCGATGATCGACCTGCAGCCGCGCTGCGGTTTCCGGGCGAAGCAACTCGGCCGCTGGTTCCCCCTCTTCCGCGCGCGTGGGACGGAGATGGACTACCTGTACGAGGTGTACGGAACCCGGGCGATCACCATCGAGGCTTTCCGCCGGGGACCGTCGATCCTGAACCCGGCGGCCTGGCGCGATCCCTTCACTCTTTTCAATCCGAAGAATCCGGAGCGGGAAGTGGAAAACCTGATGGACCCGCTCTTCCATTTCCTCGCGTCGAGCGGATAGAAACGCGGGTGACGGGGCTCGGGGGAACGGCCGGTCCTCTCAGTCGAACAGCTTGACGCCCACCGGCTCGCGCCCCTCCTCGGAGTCGATCACATAGACGGAAACGGACCGCAGCACCTTGTCGACGGTTTCCAGATACATACGCTCCTTGGTGATCTGCGGCGCCCGCAGATACTCGGCGGTCATCACGCGGATCCTCTCGGCGTTGCCGCGCGCCCAGGCGACCCGGGCGTTCCGGTCCCCCTCGGCCCCCTGGAGAAGCGCCTCCGCCTCGCCGCGCGCGCGCGGGAGGCTCTCGCTGGCGTAGCCGTTCGCCTCGTTGATCGCCCTTTCCCGGTCCGCCTTGGCGTTCTGCACGTCCTGAAACGCCTCGATCACCTCGCCGGGAGCTTCGATCCTTTTGAGCGTGGCGGAGACCACGGCGATGCCGGCTCCGTAGGCGCGCAGTTTCTCCTGCGTCCCCAGGCGGACCGCTTCGAGAAAAGCCTGCCTTTCCGAAGTGAGCACTTCGTCCACCGGCTTTTGGGCAAGAATGCGTGTCGCGACCGCCTCCGCGGCGCGCCGGACCAGGAAGTGGGGATCCTCCACGCCGAAGGCAAAGGTATAGGGATCGTCGATCACGTACTGAAGGATCATTTCCAGGTCAAGGATGTTCGTGTCGCCGGTAAGAAACTCCGTCTCCGCCTGGGCGGGGGGGAGGCCGCGCACCGAGTCCGCGATCTTGAAGCCGACGCTCATCTGATAGGACGTGGTGGTGCGGACCACGACCCGTTTGCCGACGGGCCAGGGGGGCGCCCAGTGGATTCCCGAAGGAACCCGCGTCTTCCACGGTTTCCCGAAAAGGAGCACCACCGCCTCCTCGTCCTGCTGGACGATGAAGAGGCCCGAGCCGAGATAGAGAAGGGCGATCGCGGCGAGGACGATTCGGGCGGCGGGGGGCCGTTTCATCATTCTAGCGACCTCCTCCCGACGTCCGGCCGGTGGTCAAAAGCCGCATCAAATCCGAGTCGCCCGAGATCACCAGCGTGGTCTTGTCGCTCACGATCTTCTCGTAGCTTTCCAGGGTGCGCAGGAAAGTGTAGAAATCGGGATCCAGGCGAATCGCCTCCGCCATGATCCGGGTCGCCTCCGCCTCTCCTCCGCCGCGGATCTCGTCGGCCTGCCGCCGCGCCTCGGCGAGAATCTCCGACTTCTGCTTGTCCGCGTCCGCCCGGATGCGGAGCGCCTGTTCCTCGCCCTCGGACCGGAAACGTTTGGCGATCCGGTGCCGCTCGGTCCGCATCCGCTGGAAAACCGATTCCTTGTTCTGCTCCGGGAAGGCGAGCCGCTTGACGCGAAAGTCCTCGATCCGAATCCCGTAGTCGCGAACGATCCTCTCCCCGCCCTTCTCCAGGATCGAACCGACTACCTCGTCGAGCCGCATGCGGGTCGAGTCGGTCGACACCAGCGCCGCCATCGGCGTCCGGCCGACGGCGGAACCGATCTCGGAAGAGAGAATGTCGGTGATCCGCGTCTCCGCGCCGCGACGGTTGTACACGCGCCGCAGATAGAGAAGCGGGTCCTCGACGCGCCAAAGCGTGTAACCGCTCGCCACCACGTTGATCTTGTCCTCGGTGTGGTATTCGGTGGGAGGCAGGTCGAGGGTGAGCAGGCGCGCGTCGATCCGGTTGATCGACTCGATCGGTTTGCGCAAATCGAAATGCAGCCCCGGCTCGGTGTGAACCGCCACCGGATTCCCGAAGAGGGTCACCACAACGTATTCGGTCACGTCCACCACGTAAAAGGAGGACAACAGGTACACGGCGGCGATCACACCGACCGCGCCGAGCGCCCACTTTCGTCTATCGCTCATCGGTCCCCTCCCTCTTCGCCCCGAAGAGGTCCGGCAGGACGTTTCCCTTCCCCGACCGGAACCAGATTTCGAAGTCGTCCACGGCGCCGGGGTCGGGCCGGATCACGGTCCGGCATCCCGGCAAAATTCTCTCCATCGTTTCCAGGTAGAGACGAAGCCGGATGCTTCCGGGCTCCTCGGCGGACGCCTCCTGGAGGGCGAGGAACTTCGCCGCCGCCCCTCGCGCCGAGGCGACGCGCTCCGAATGGGCCGCCTCGGCGTCGGCGACGATCCGGGCCGCCTGGCCCCGCGCGCCGTTCACGGCCCCTTCCCAATACACGTACGCCTCGTGGATCATCCGCGCCCGGTCCTCCTGGGCGCTCGCCACGTCCCGAAAATCGTAATGCACTTCCCGCGGCGCGTGGGTCGCCTGGAGGCGGATCTCCTCGATCCGCAGTCCGGAAAGCCCCTCGTCCAGAACGGCGTTCGCCCTCTCCTCGACCCTCCGCTCGATTTCGTAGCGGGAATCGGTGATGATCCGGTCGATCTCCCAGGCCGCGGTCTCCCGCAGGATCGACCAGAGCGCCACGTCGCGGATCAGCTGCTCCGCCGCCTCGACGCCGAACGTGTACCGGATCGGGTCCGACACCCGATAGTGGACCGTGGAGATCACGTCCACGATGTTCTCGTCGCCGGTCAGGAAGAGCGCCTCCTCGAAGATCCGGTTTACCGCGCGTCCAGGCTCGGAGCAGATCGTGCAATAAAAATCGAGGGGATCGCACACGCGCTCCTCGGATCGGAACCCGATGTCGAGCCGGACCACCCCGTCCACGCTGCACCGGGCGGACCGCCCGAAGGGACGCGGCGGGCACCAGTGGAGACCGGGCGCGCGGTCCGTCGCGCGAATGACACCGAAGACTCTCTCCATCCCCACCTCGCCCGGCCGGACGGTGTAAAAGCCGGTGAGCAGATAGACGGCCGCCGCCGCCGCGAGGGCGACCCGCCCGGCGGTGGTGCCGTAAAGGTGGCGCGGGCGGAAACGCCGGATCGGACCGAGAATGCTTCGCATGTTGTCTTTCAGCTCGCACCAGCCGTGCCGGACGCCGGTGCGGCGGAAGCTGCGGTAGGCGAGGTAGAGAAAGACCACCAGGCCGATCCCCTTGGCGGCGCTCAGCAGGAAACCGGTGGAGCTGCCCGACGTACCCGGCACGTGGCTGGCGCTCCAGGTGTAGACGCGGTTGAAGAGAAGGCCCGCGACGATGGAAACGGCCATGATCGAGGCGATCAGGATCTTCAGGAAACGACGTCCGAAAACCTTCCCCAACACCGAGATGCTCACCGCGTTGGTCACCGGACCCGTGAGGAGGAAGGCGAGCACCGCGCCGGGATTCAACCCCTTGGCGAGGAACGCCGCCGCGATGGGCGTGGAGCCGGAAGCGCACATGTAGAGCGGGATCCCGACCGCCACCGCCACGAGGATGGAGAAAACCCCGCTCCCCAGATAGCGGCCGAAGAACTCGGGGGGGAGGAGCGCGCCGAGAAGACCGGTCAGCACGATACCGAGCATGAACCAGAAGAGAAGCTCGTCGAAAAGATAGCTGAATGCGTAATGGGACGCGGCGCGGAAACGGCCGTACCGGCTGTCGGCTCGGTATTCCTCGATCTTGAGCTCGTCCAGCTCGTTCACTTCGGCGGCGCAGGTGGGCGCCGGCTCCGTTTCCTTCGCGCCTCTCCCTTGCAGCGGGTCCGCGTCTCCGTCTTCACCGAAGATCATGTGCGCCGCGCCCGCCACCAGGGCGGTGACGATCGCCACGATGGGGCGCGCGACGGCGTAGACCGGGCCGAGAAGACCATAGGAGAGGACGATCGATTCGAAGCTCGTCTCCGGCGTCGTGATGAGGAAGGAGAGGACCGACTCGCGGCTCGCCCCTTTTTTCCGGAGCTCCACGGCCGCCGGGAGCACGCCGCAGGAGCAGAGAGGGAGAGGCGCGCCCAGGATGGCGGCGTTCACCATCGACCGGAAGCCCCGCTTCCCGAGATAGGTCACGATCCGCTCCGTGCTCAGATAGGAGTGGAGCAATCCGGCGACGAAAAAGCCGAAGAGAAGGAAGAGGCCGCTCTCATAGAGCATGCGTACCGTCTCGAGAACGAAATCGCGAAAGAACCCGATGAGTAACGTCATGAGGAACCCTCGACCCGCCCGATGGCGTCATCCTCCATATATACCACTTGCCCCGGAGGGCCAAAGGATAAAAGATAGGGCTCGGGCGGCCGGGTCGCCGTATCGCCACGATCCTTTGCACACGGCCCGCCCCTCCGGGGTTCGAGGAAAACCCGGGAACACGGGAGGGGCGGGAGTGGTGGAAAGAGGAAATGGGAAGGAAAAGAGAAGAAAAACCGGGGTGGCGCGGCTCCTGCGGGGGTAGGCGATGGCGAGCCTTTCTCGCCGCGGCGGCGGCGCTCGCGGCGCTTCTCTCCGGCGCGGCCGCGGCCGAGGAACCTTCCCGCTACGTTCTCCTCCTCTCGGCCCCTCCCTCCACTCCCCATCCGAACGGGATTCGGACACAGTTCGCGAGAAGGCTGGAGGAGAGCGGCCTCCCCCTTCTTCCCGCCGCCGTGCCGGACGCGGCGGAGGAAAACCTGGCCGCCCTTCTCGAGGAAGCGGGGGGCGCGCCCCTCTCCGGCCACGCCCTCGCCTATGTCCGGAGCGAGGCGCGCGAGTTCGGCCTCGACCTGATCCTTCACCTCCACCTGCCGTGGGAGGGGGAAGAGCGGGAGATCCGGGTGCTCGGCACCCGTTCCCCTTTCGACGAGAACTGGATCGTCCGGCTCCCGGCGGCGCCCACCGGCTCGACCGGCGCCGCGGCGGCGGCGCTGGCCGACTCCGCCGTTCGGCGGCTGGGAGGAGAACCACCCTCCTCTCCCCCGCGCGTCTTTCGCGCCGACGCGGAAGAGCAATACGCCTCCGGTCTCATCTTCGGATCGATCAACCTTCTCTCGGAATCGGCGGCCCTCGATTCCTTCCACTCCCCGGCCCTTTCGGAACTCGGTTTCCGCCTCTTCCTGCGGGAAAGCCGGGAGAGAGGCGCCGCTTTCCTCGACCGAGTCCGGCCTGCCGATCTCACCACGAGGGAGAGGCTCGTGCACCGCGTCCGTTTGGCGCGGGTGCGCGGCTCCGACGAGGAGGCGCGCCTCGCTCTCGCCCGCCTCGTCGAGGAGTATCCCAACCGTTTCGACACGCTCCTTCTGGATGCGCTGGACCGCCTGGACCGCGGGGAGTCGGAAGAGGGGCGCCGCCTCCTCGCGAAGGCGGTGGAGAAGCGCCCTCTCGACCCGATGCCGCACCGGCTTCTGGGCGACGCGGCGCTGCGCGACGGATTCCTCGACCTCGCCCGGGACGAATACCGCCGCGCCCTCGGTCTCTCGCCGCGGGACCATCTCGCGCGGATCGGGATCGCGTCGCTCTACTATTCGGAGGGCCTTCTCGAGGAGACGGGGGACATCCTCTCGCTACCACCACCACCGAACCCGCACGGACCGGAGGGGACGCGGCCCTATTTCGTCCACCGGGCGGCGCGCGCCGACTTCCTCTTCGCCCAGGGCCGTTTTCACGAGGCGGCGGGGGATCTGGTGCAGGCGCGCGACGAGGCGTACGGCCTCCGTGACGAGGAAAGCCTGATCGACCTGACGGAGAGGCTCATCTTCGTCTATCTGGAGGCGGGGGAGTGGGACGCGGCGGCGACGGAACTCGCGGAGCTGCGCTTCCGGGGGGACGGACTCGCGGGCGCGGGATCGCGTCCGGGAAAGGTGGCGTGGCTGGAGGGACTTTTCGGCGCCTACCGGGGCGATCTGGGGGCGGTGGCGGCCAAGAAGCTGGAGCTGGAGAGCGAACCGGGCGCCGATCCGGATCTGCCGGACCTTCTCGACGGGGTGCATCTCCTCTTCGGCGGATCCGGTTGGGAGGCGATTCCGCCGCTCCGCCGCGCGCTCCACGAGAAGGACCGTCCCTGGACGCGGCACCTCCTGGGGCGCGCTTCCTGGCTCGCCAAACGATGGGGACCCGCCCTTCGGGAGTTGGAGCATCTGGCGGATCGCGGAGAGTCCTTCCTCGACCTCCCTCCTGTGCTCCCTCTTACTTTTTATTACCTGGGGCGCACTCTCGAGGAGCAGGGGGAGAAGGATCGGGCCGGTCTCGCCTACCGCGAGTTCCTCCACTACTGGCGCTACGCGAATCCGGAAAGGTCCGAGGTGCGCCACGCGCGGGGATTCCTCTACGACTGAGACCGTGTTTTTAAAAAGGAGTTGTCTTACCGTTAAAAGTGTGTTATAGTTTCCGCATGAATATCCTGAGTTCTGATGGCTCAGGGTACTCGGGGTAGTCTGAGCGGAGTTAGGCCTTTCGGGTGATAGCGGAAACCCGGAAGGCCTCTTTATTTTCGGGGGGAGCGATTGGATTCTGCTGCGGTTCCGGATCACGGGCTGCGGGACCGTTCTTCCGTCGTCCCCTTCCTCCTCGTAGCTCGGGCTACGATTCCGGGAGGGACCTCGTCCAGTACGATCCCTCGCCTCGCGCTCCGAAACCTCGCGACGAATCAGGCGCCCGGTAACGAACATTCCGGTATCTGTATCGAAATCGTCCTTCTCCTCCCCCGCCGGCTCTCCCTTCGGGGCACGGTGTGGGGAGCCGGACGGACGGGTAATCCCTCTCGGAGTCCGTCCGAGGAGGAGACGGAGGGGATAGCGGGATCGAGAGAAGGCCTGACGGCCCCGAGAGGGAGAGCCGGCGGGGGAAGGGAAACCGCCGTTCGGTACGCTGTTCTCTCCGAGCGAAGCGAGGGGGTATCCGGTACCGAGATCAACCCGCGGTGGGATCGACCACCCGTCCGAGAAAGAGGATCGCGCCGGTGACCTTGTCGCGGATGAGGAAAAGGAAGGGGTGGTCGGCACGGAATTCGGGGGGAAAATGGGTAGATAATCCAAGGGTTTCCATGACGACCGCCGTAGCCGCGGCCGCCTCGGTCCCCTCTTCATTCACCTCGACGAAGCTCTTGTGGAACACCTCGGATAGGAAGAGCGGTATCTCCTCCTCCTCGGCCATTTCGGAGAAATCGGCCCGCACGTCGGAAAAGGCGGTCTTCATCCCGAGATGAAAAAGCGCGTCGGACAGATTAAAACGATCTTCGATCCGGAACGGGGGGATCAGGACGGCGACTTCCGTATTCTTTGCGCCCTCGATCCATCCATCGATCCGCTCGGCGGTCAGTTTCTTCTCCAGATCGGCGAGGCCGTCGATCCGGTCGGGGAGGAGAATCACCAGGGAAATCTGCCCCGGTTGATAGGGCATCGCGAGGACGCGAAGACCGTCCTCTTCATATTTACTGAACAGACAATCCCTTTTGTCCACCATCATCGGAACGGAGAGGGTGTCGCCGGAGAGAAGATAAAACGGCTCATCCCGGGTTTTGTCTTTCTTGAAGGCGTCCACCCAGAGCCCCTTGAAATAGATCGCGTTCGCGAGCACCAGGCGTGTTAGGGTATTTACCCCCCCGGGGGGAATCAGGTCGCGGATCCGATTCCGGGTTTCCTCTTCCACCCAACGATTGATCGTCAGGCGGGCTCCTTCCGTATCGGTGCGGAAATCGACCTCTTCCAGGGAAGCGCCGTATTCCTCTTCCGTGATCGATAAAAACCGCTTCCGGAACCGGTGTTCACTCTCTCCGAAGAGACGATTCGCTATGCTGAGTTCGTAGACTCCCTCCCCACTCCCCCGGATCAGGCTCTCGCGGATCTCCATCCAACCTGTGTGAAGATGCTCGTCGTCGCCTGAAAAGTGGAGCGTTCGTGCCATCTCCTCCTTCGTCTCCCCCGCCGCGCCGGCGTAGGTCATGGCGAGCGCCATGCTCACGCTGAAGGGGGAGAAGAAGAGGTTCCCTTCCGTTTCGGCGAGAATCCCATAGAGATCCCAGGCGAAGGAGTTCGCGGAGTCCGCCGCGGCGCGTGCGAGGGGCTCCCGATCCTCGTCGATCCGCCGCGCTTTGGCTTTCGCCGCTCGTTCCTCCTGGAGCTTCCTCAACTCCTCTTGTTTTACAGGAGGGATATACCCGATCTCATGCAAGAGGAAATGGACCGTGGTCGTATCGTTCGGACTTATCTCGACACTCTTCTCAATGAGCGGATTGTAGCCGTTCATCCAGACCTTTACATGGTATGTGCCCGGCGGGATGTATTTGACCTCGAACCTTCCATTCTGCTGGACGATCCCCCCCTTGTTCGTCTCAAGAATAACGACATCCGCCCATTCCACCGGCTCTCCAGTCTCCGCGTCTTTGACCGTTCCGGCTAGGGTACCGGTCCCCGTTTGCTGCGCGGGAGAGGGGACGGAGAAAACGAAGAGGAGCGTAAGGAAAAGGAAGAGGCGGGCGGGACGGTCGAGCATGATCCACCTCCTTCGAGGGATCGGCGCCGGGCGATGTGGATAGGCGTACTATACACGATTGAGACGTGAATGTCACGCCGCCGCCGCCGCGGAATCGATTTCGGCCGCGGCTTCCACCCTCGCTTTTCCGCCTTCGCGGGGCGCGGGCGGGTCCCTCGATGCGAGCGGACCCTCCTTGGCGAGCACGCCGTTCCTGAGAAGGACGGAACGGTGAAAATCGCACAAAACGCCATCAAATAACAAGTTAACCAAATTCCACTTCCGGCGATTCTTCAGCTGCGCCGAGGAGCGAGTCGCCGAAATCCATCGATCTTCTTGGCCCGGTCCCCATGATCGGTATAATGATGCGGCGGACGGGCGCCTGCGCGCGACAGATCACCCTGTACGGCCGTCCTCCCCGCGGGGAGACCGGAGGCCCACGTATGATCGGCGAGACCGTTTCCCATTACCGCATCCTCGGCAAGCTGGGCGAGGGAGGAATGGGCGTGGTCTACAAGGCGGAGGACACCCGTCTCCAACGAACGGTGGCGCTCAAGTTCCTCCCCGCCGAGGCGACATCTTCGCCGCGCGAGAAGGCGCGATTCCTGAACGAGGCGCGCGCCGCCGCCGCCCTCTCCCATCCCAACATCTGCACCATCCACGAGATCGACGAGCACGAGGGGCGCAGCTTCATCGCCATGGAGTGCGTCGAGGGGAAAACCCTCAAGGAGATTCTCGAAGGCGGCCCTCTCCCGCCCGGCGAGACGGCGCGGATCGCGCTCCAGGCGGCGGAGGGGTTGCAGGAGGCGCACGGCAAGGGGATCGTCCACAGGGACATCAAGCCGGCGAACCTGATGCTCACGGCGCAGGGGCGGGTGAAGATCATGGACTTCGGACTCGCCAAGTCGACGGAGCAGACCATGATCACCCTCCCCGGCACGACGGTGGGAACGGCGGCGTACATGTCGCCGGAGCAGGCGCAGGGGATCGAGCTGGACGGACGAAGCGACGTCTGGTCCCTCGGCGTTCTCCTCTATCAGATGCTCACCGGGCGCACTCCCTTCCAGGGGAACTCCATCCCCGCGCTTCTCTACGCGGTGCTGCACGAAACGCCGCCCCCCCTCGCCGAGGCGCGACCCGGAGTGCCCGCGCCTCTCGCGCGGATCGTCGAGCGCTGCATGGAGAAGGAGAGGGAGAAGCGCTACGGATCGGCGGGGGAGGTCGCCAACGATCTTCGGCCCCACGTCGATCCGAGCGCGCGGGACGTGACCGCCACCGGATGGGCGGTCGCGCAAACCGCCCCCGCGCCGGCCGCGCCCGCCCCCGCCTCGCGGCGGAAACGCCGCGTGCTCTTCGCCGGCGGCGCCCTTCTCGTCATCGGTATGGTTTTCCTCGCCCTCCTTCTCCTCGGCGGCGGCGGGGAAGGCGGCCGGAAAAAGCTCGCCGTCCTCCCCCTCGAAAACATCGGGCCGCGGGAGGACGAGTACTTCGCCGACGGGATCACCGAGGCGATCATCGCGCGGCTCGCCGGCATCCACGGTCTCGCCGTCATCTCCCGGAAGAGCGCGATGCAGTTCAAGGGGAGCGATCTCACCAGCCAGGAGATCGGGCGCGAGCTGGGCGCCGACTTCGTCCTCGAGGGGACGATCCAGAGGGAGCGCCCCAACGATCCCGCCAGCATCCTCCGCGTGACGTCCAGCCTCATCAGTGTCGCCGACGCGGTGTCGGTCTGGGCGGATCATTACGACAAGGACATGACCGAACTCTTCGCCGTGCAATCGGAAATCGCCGAGCGGGTCGCCCGCGCGCTCGACATCACCCTGCTGGAGCCGGAGCGCCGCTCGGTCCAGTCGCGCCCCACCGAGAACCTGGAGGCCTACGAACTGTTCCTCCGCGGCAACGACTCCTACAACCGCCGCCTCTCCGAGAGGGACGCCCGCGTCGCCGTGGAGATGTACGAGAGGGCGGTCGAGATCGACCCCGCTTTCGCCGTCGCCTGGGCGTCGCTGGCGCGGGCGCGGGTCTGGCTGAAGTGGCACTTCGGGCACGACGACGAACTGGCCGCCGCGCGCGTGGCGGCCGAGCACGCCCTCCGCCTGGCGCCGGACGGCGTGGACACGCGCATGGCCCTCGGCGACCTCGCCTACTACGGGCACCGCGACTACACCGAAGCGCTGGAACACTTCCAGTTCGTTCAACGGAGCCGGCCGAGCGAGTCGGACGCCATCGCCTCCATCGGCTGGATCCACCGCCGCCGCGGCGAGTGGGAGGAATCGGTCCGCACGCTCCGCGAGGCGATGGAGCTGAACCCGCGGGACCCGACCATCACCCACGGGCTCGGCCAGACCCTGGTTCGGATGCGCCGTTTCGACGAGGCGGAGCCGGTGCTGGATCGCGCCGTTTCCCTCTGGCCGCATCTGGTCTTCGCCTACGTGGACCTGGCGCTGATCGACCTGAACCGGGACGGCGACACCGCCGCCGCCGCCATGACGATCCGGAACGCCTCCCGCCGCATACCCGCCGCCGAGTTTCTGGGCGTCACACCCCTCTTCCTCCTCCGCATCGTCCCCGACGCCTTCTCCGGAATCTGCGCGCAGCTCTCCCTCGGCGGCGCCGGGATCGACAGCCCGTCGGACTCGGTCTTCTGTCTCCTTTATAAGGCGGAGCTGGACGGCGTGCGCGGAGAGCCGGAACGAGCGCGGGCGCGGGCCGACTCGGCGCGCACGGTCCTGGACCGGTGCGTACGGAGCGATCCGGAGGCGGGGTGGCTCCGGGGTCTTCTCGGCGTGGCGGAGGCGCGTCTCGGGCTCCGCGACGAGGCGCTCCGGGACGGACGCGCCGCGGTGGATCTGCTTCCCCTCGACCGCGACGCCATGAGCGGCCCCTACCAGAACGAACGGCTCGCCCAGATCGCCGTCGTCTGCGACGATCCGACGATCGCCATCGAGCAGCTCCGGACCCTCCTCGAAAACCCCTCCCGGGTCAGCGCCGTCACCGTTCGCCTCGACCCTCTCTGGGAGTCGTACCGATCGAACCGCGCCTTCCGCGCGCTCCTCGACACGCCGCCGGCGAAGGACGCGCCCGCGAGCAATCGTTAGAACCTATTCCGTTTGGATCGCAAAGAAAGGACGCGCGACGAAAGCGGTCAGCGGCTCCCCAGGTGCCGGCCCCCGTCGACGGGGAGGACGGCGCCGGTGACGTAGCACGCCTCGGCGGTGAGGAAGAGCGCCGCCGACGCGATGTCCGACGGATCGCCCCGGCGTTTCAGAAGCGTCCGCGCCACCGCCTCGTCCAGGGACTCCGCCCCCTCCGGTTCGGAGGGGAGGATCGGCCCGGGAAGAATCGCGTTTACCCGGATCCGCGGCGCCAGCGCCCGCGCGAGCCCGCGGGTGAGATGGATCAATCCCGCCTTGGTGGCGCCGTAGGCGAGATAGCCGGGCCAGGGATCGAGAGCGCAGACGTCGGCGATGAAGAGGATCGATCCCTCCCCCATGCGCGCCGCCGCCGCCTGGGAGAGGAAGAAAGGTGCCTTCAGGTTGACGGCGTGGAAGCGGTCCCAATCCCGCTCGGTCGTTTCACCGAAAGGGGTGCGGCCGAAGAGGGCGGCGTTGTGGATCACGACGTCGATCCGGCCGAAAGCGCGGTGGACGTCCTCGGCCAGCCCTTCCGCTTCCGCGACCGAGGAGAGGTCCGCGCGAAAGGTGCGCGCTCCATTCCCTGCGAGACGGGCGGTTTCCTCCGCCTCCTCCGCCGAGCGGTGGTGATGCACCGCCACCCGCGCTCCCTCGCCGGCGAGCGCGAGGGCGAGCGTCCGGCCGATCCGTTTCGCCGCGCCGGTGACCAGCGCCGCGCGCCCCTCCAGCAGTCGGCTCTTTCCCGCCTCGCGACCGCTCACGGCGCCCTCCTACATCTCGTGGGGCATAAGATCCACGGGGGATCGGAAGTAGTGATCCTTGGAGTAGAAAAGGAAATTGCTCGCCCGGCTCGTGTACACGCAGGCGAAATCGCGCACCTGGTGGCCGAAACGGCTCGGCTCGTTCCCCTCGCGGAAGAGGGGCCCCCAGATCCGATTGTACCGGCGCTCGCACTCCCGCCAGAGCGTCGCGGTCTGCTCGGCCAGATCGGCGATCTCCCGGGAACGTGCGTCGATCTCCGCCTGCAGGATCGCGATCTTCGACTCCCGGCGGCTCAGCACACGGGGAAGCGCCTTCTCCCGGCTCAGCATGCGGAGACGGTTCTGCTCCCGCTCGAGCGCGGCCCTCTCCATGTCGATCCGGTCCCGTTCCTCCGAAAGCCCCGAGTAGATCCGCAGCTTCGGCTGCAGCTCCAGGGTGATCTTCAGCTCCTGTTCCAGCTCCGGAACGACCATGGCGGTCCGCCACCCCGCCGACTTTTTCGCCCTTAAAATGTCCCCGTAGGTGTGATCGCCGAAATAGAGAATCTCGTCTCCCCGGTGACCGACGCGCTCCTCCAGGAAACGCGCGCTCCCGCCCTTGTACGCCTCCGGGTGGGTGGTCTTGCGGATCGGCGCCGGCTTCCGGCGGGTCCCCTCGTCGAAGAAACCGGGTTTCGCCGCCTCGGTGATGATGAGATCGAAAAAATCGGTCCAGTGGCGTGTGTCCGAGGCGGGGCGTTTGTGGAAGAGATGGTTCATCAACACGTCGGCGTAGTAATACTCCGAGTTGGTGAGCAGAAAAATCTTCTTCCCCCATGTGCGAAACTCGTCAATCACCTGCACCAGCTTGGGATCGATCCGGATGAAGCGGGACGGATTCCCGCGGATCACGTTCTTGATGCTGCCGTCGGCGTGGGCCTGGTCGATCATGGCCCGCACGTCCTTATAGATCTGAACGAAGTTGGGCTTTTCCCCCCGCTCCTCCAGCAAATCGATAATGGAAAGGTAGAGGTACACCTCGGGAAGGTGGAAGAGAGTGTCCACCGACACGAACCTCTCCGAGGAAAGGTTGATCCGGGCGCGGCGGTACGTTTCGAGTTGCTCCCGGCTCAGCTCCTTCCGGCCGTGGAACGCCCGGGTCACGTACTTGTGGTAGTTCATCTTGACGATGTTCCCCTTACGGCGGTCGATCACCAGCCCCCGGATGACGAACTCCGGGTCGTAGCGTATGTTCGAGACCGCCGCGGGGTAGCCGAGCTTGCGGACCAGCTTCTGCTGCGTCGCGCGAAAAGCGAGCTCCTCCACCTGAAGGGGATCGTAGTGGGCGAGTGTGTGGTCCAGATCGAATCCGATCGCGCCGTTCGAGGTGAGGCGGAGGTTCCGGTTGCAGAACACGCGTTGCCGCCGCGGGATCCGCCGCTCTTCGGCGAAAGTGCCGGTCAGATAGACCCGCTCCGAGAGCCCCCTCTCCCTTCGTGACGCCATCGATCTCCCCGTTTCCCCGGGAAACCCTCCCGGACAAGGAGGATCGGCACCGGGACGCCCCCGCTGAAGATCCCCCCGGGAACCCGCCCAGACTACCCCAAGCGCCCGGCCGGGGCAAGGCGGCGATCCGGGCACGGGCGCCTAACTTCCTGAAAGCGCGACGGTTCTTCTCAAGAAGCGCCCCCGGAATGTCGATTCTCCGAGCGTGGGTCGTTCGGTCCGAGCCGCCGGGCGGCGAACCGGACGGTCCGTTCCCCGTGTCCGCGGGAGAACGGCGGGCCGCGCCGTGTTTCCCCACCGGAGAGGCGATGCACCGTCCCGGATTGAAATCGAGAATCCTCGTGCCGCTGACGGTCGCCCTCGTCGGCATGCTCGCCGTGTTCGTCCTCTCCATCTTTCTCCTCGAGAAGGCGGGCGCCCGGAAAAGCCTGGCCGAAGACCTGCGCGAAGCGCGGGATTCCTTCCGGCGCGACCAGGAAACGGAAACACGGCTGATGAGCGCGGCGCTCGAAGCGATCATGCGGGACGGCGGGGTGCGGAACCGTTTCCTCGCCGGCGACCGCGAAGGACTTCTCGAAGCAACGGCGCCTCTCTACGAAGACCTCCGGAGAGAACACGGCATCACCCATTTCAATTTCCTCCTCCCCAACCGAATCGACTTTCTGCGCGTGCACCGTCCCGAGCTCCACGGCGACATGATCCACCGCTTCACGGCTCGCGAGGCGGAAAAGACCGGCGCCCCGAGTTCCGGACTCGACCTCGAGCTCTACAGCGGCTTCCTCACGCTGCGGGTGATCACGCCCTGGTTTCATAAGGGACGCCTGATCGGCTACGTCGAGCTGGGGAAGGAGATCGTCTCCATCACCGGAAGCATCGGGACCGTGCCGGGCCAGGAGGTCGTGGTGGCGCTCCAGAAACGGAACCTGGTGAGGGAGTACTGGGAACGGGGGATGAGTTCCCTCGGCCGCGAGTCGGATTGGGACCGCTACCCCGATGTCGTGATCGTGGATCGTACGGTGGAGCGCATTCCGCCGGAACTGGAGAAGCATTTCCGCAGCGAACGAATCCACACTCACGGCTCTCCGCTGGAAACTCATTACAAAGGGAACCTCTATCTCACCGGGTTCATCCCCCTGCTCAGCGCTTCCGGCGAGCGTCTCGGCGAGATCGCGGTCATGGGTAGCGGTTCGGTCAGACTCGCCGCCGCGCGCGCCACCGCCCTGCGCGCCGGCCTCCTCAGCCTGGCGATCGGCGCGGCCCTCTTCCTCTTTCTCAATCTCTTCCTCCGGAGCGTCGAGGAGGACATCGAGAGCGCTCAGCTTCGTCTGCGGCTCCAGGAGACGGCGCTCGAGTCGGCGGCGAACGCGGTCGGGATCGCCGACGAGCGGGGACGCTTGGTCTGGTGCAATCCCGCTTTCCTCGCCCTGGCCGGGACAACCGCCGAAGAGACGCTCGGCCGGGATCTTTTCCTGCCGCAGCAATCGACCCACCCGGAGAGCTTCTTCCGGAACGTCTGGTCCATCGTCCGCGAGGGACGGGTCTGGAAAGGGGAACTGCTCAGCCGCCAACGAGGCGGCCGGGACTACGTGGAAGAGACCACCATCACGCCGGTGCTCGACAAGAGGGGAGAGATCACACACTTCATCGCCGTGAAAACGGATGTGACCGATCGGAAACGCGCGGAACGCCGGTTGGAGAGGGCGCGGGACGCGGCAATCGAGGCGAGCCGGGCGAAGTCGGAGTTCCTTGCGAACATGAGCCACGAAATCCGCACTCCGCTGAACGGCATCCTCGGCATGACCGGCCTCGCGCTCGAAACGGACCTGAACGAAGAGCAGCGCGAATACCTCGAAACCACCCGCGAATCGGCGGAATCGCTGATGGCGGTGATCGGCGATATCCTCGACTTCTCCAAGATCGAGGCGGGCAAACTGGAAATCGACGAAATCCCCTTCGCGCTCCGCGGGCTTCTGGACGACACGCTCCGCGCCCTCGCGCTCCGCGCCCACGACAAAGGGCTGGAGTTGGTCTGCCGAATCGAGCCGGGATTGCCGAACCGTCTGATCGGCGACCCGCTCAGGCTCCGCCAGATTCTGGTCAACCTGGTCGGCAACGCGATCAAGTTCACCGAACGGGGCGAGATCCGCGTGGAGGTAAGCGCGGTGGATGCGGGCGGCGACCGAAAAATGCTGGAGATCGCGGTGATCGACACCGGCATCGGGATCGAGCCGGAGCAGCAGCACCGCATCTTCCTCTCCTTTACGCAGGCGGACGGCTCGGTGACGCGACGGCACGGCGGCACCGGCCTCGGACTGTCGATCGTTTTACGCCTCGCCGAGATGATGGGCGGCTCCGTTACCCTGGAGAGCGAACCGGACCGCGGCAGCACCTTCCGCGTCCGCCACCCACTCCGCGTCGACGAGGAGACCCCGACGCCGGAACCTTCCGGCGTGGGGCCCGCGTTGCAAGGCCTCTCCGCGCTCGTCGTGGACGACAACGAATCGGCGCGGCGCGCGCTCGAAGAGATCCTCCGCCACTGGGGGATGGAAACGACCTCCGCGTCGAACGCCGAGGAGGGGTGGGAAAGGATCGCGGAGAGGCGGAGAAGCGGGGGCGCCTTCTCCCTGCTGCTCGTCGACGCGGGACTCCCCGGCACGGACGGCCCCGCCTTCCTGAGGCGCCTCCCGGTCGAAGAAGGCGATCCGGTTCCGGTGGTGTTGATGGTCGATGCGAACCGGCGGCCCGAGACGGACGGAAACGGGCCGCCCGCCGGAACGCCCCGTCTCGTCAAACCGGTCCTCGCCGGACCCTTGCGGGACGCGATCGCCGCGGCGCTCCGAATCGCTTCGCGGCGCGCTCCGGATCGGGGGGAGAGCGATAGGCGGATCCCCCTCGCCGACAAGTCCCTCCGAATCCTCCTCGCCGAGGACCATCCGGTCAATCAGCGCCTGGCGGTCCGGATGCTGGAAAAGGCGGGGCACCGGGTGATCGTCGCGGCGGACGGCGCCGAGGCGGTGCGGATCTGGGAGGGTGATCGTTTCGACGTGATCCTTATGGACGTACAAATGCCCCGTATGGACGGACTGGAGGCGACGCGGGCGATTCGTCGCGGCGAGGAGGAGCGCGGCGGGCGAACGCCGATCGTGGCGCTCACCGCCCACGCGCGCAAGGAGGACGAGGCGACCTGTCTCGCCGCCGGGATGGACGCCTATCTCTCCAAACCGATCCGTCCCGCCGTTCTCTTCGAGACGCTCCGGGCGATCGGCGGGGGGGAAGGTCCGGAGGACCGCGCCCCCTCCGGCGGCGGTGCGGAGGAAGGGCCGGCGCTCGCCGGGATCGATCTGCGGGCGGCGCTCGCCCTCGTCGACGACGACGAAGAACTCCTTCGGGAGATCGCCGGGATTCTTTCCGAGAGCATGCCCCGCCTCCTCTCCAACATCGAGAACGCTTTCGCGGGCGCCGACGGCGAGGCGCTGGAGCGGGCGGCACACAGCTTCCGCGGCTCCCTCGGGAGCGTCTGCGCCACCGAGGCGGTGCGCGCCGCCGGGGAGATCGAGGAACTCGCCAGGGAGGGTCGCCTCGCCGATACGGGCGAGGCGTTCGCCCGCCTCAAGACGGAAGTGGAGCGCCTCCTCCCCTCCATCGACGCCATCGTCTCCGCCGGCGCCCCGCCGGAGGAAGGCGCCTCCCCGCCCACCGCGTAAAAAAAGGGCCCGGCGCGAGCCGAGCCCTCGAGTATCCCCTCATTCTCTTCTTTACTCGTAATGGATCGATTCTTCCTCCCCGCGAAGCACGCGAAGCGCCCCTTCGGCGAGAGCCCGCAGCTCGTCCTCGCCCGGATAGAGGCGAACCGGCGCGATCCACCCGATTCTCTCCCGGAGTTGGTCGATCAACCTCTCCTCGTGGGCCATGCCGCCGGTCAGCAGGATCGCGTTCACCTCGCCGCGGAGCACGGTCGCCATGGCGCCGATCTCCTTGGCGATCTGATAGGCCATGGCGCGGAAAACCAACTCCGCCTCGGCGTCCCCTTCGTCGATCCGGCGGACCACCTCCATCAGATCCTTTGTCCCTAAATAGGATTGAAGCCCCCCCTCGCGAAAGAGCATCCTCTCGACCTCCTTGCGATCGTGTTCGCCGGAGAAACAGAGTTTCACAAGCCCCATGCAGGGAACGGTGCCTGTCCGCTCGGTGGAGAAAGCCCCCTCCTCGCGCGAGTTGGTCACGTCGATCATCCGCCCCCCCTCGTGCGCGGAAACGCTGATCCCGCTCCCCAGGTGGGCCACCACGAGGCGGAGCGCGTCGTACCGCTCACCACGCTCCCGGGCGTATCGCTTGGCGGTCGCCTTGGTGTTGAGCGCGTGGGAGAGACAGGGGCGGTCCATCCCTTTCCGCCCGGAGAGGCGGGCGACGGGGGGCCACTCGTCCACGCTGACCGGATCGACGATGAAAGCCGGAGCGCCCGCCGCGTCGGCGAGGCTCCGGGCGAGCTGGCCGCCCAGGTTGGAGGCGTGGTCCCCCCGCGCGGCCTCTCGAAGATCGCGAAGCATCGCCTCGGTCACGACGAACGTGCCGCTCGGGAGCGCCTTCAGCAGCCCGCCCCGGCCGACCGCCGCGTCGATGGCGAGAGGATCGACTCCGCGTCCCTCCAGCGCCGAGCGGACCGCGCCGAGCCGAAAATCGAGCTGGGCCGTCATCGGCAACCGCGCGAAGGGAGCCATCTCCTCGTCCCCGTGGCGGATCGTTTCTACGAACTCCGCCGTTTCGTCCCTAAAATACCCGATCTTGGTCGACGTGGACCCCGGGTTGATCGCCAAGATCCGCAGTTCCTTCTCACGCTCCCGCATGGATGATTACCCCCAAGGCGACGGCGTTCAGCTTGTCCTCGGCGCTCTCCACCCGGGAAGGGATCAGCACCGGCACCGTGGCCCCCATGATGACGTGGCCGCAGGCGCTGCCACCCAAATACTTGACTCCCTTACCGAGTAGGTTGCCCGCCTCGATGTTGGGCACCACCATGACGTCCGCCCGGCCCGCCACGACGGAGGTGATCCCCTTCGCCTCGGCGGCGGAGAGGAGAAGCGCGTTGTCCAGCGCCAGGGGCCCGTAGACCTCGGCGTCGCCGAAGACCCCCTCCTCTCCCATGCGGGTCAGCTCCCGGGCGTCCACCGTCGAGGGGAGCTTCTCCGAGACCGCCTCGGTGGCGCTCATCACCGCCACCCGCGGGCGGTCGATTCCGAGGGCGCGCATCACCGGGAGGGCGTTCTCGACGATCTCCCTCTTCTGCTCCAGCGTGGGGAGCACGTTCAGCCCGCCGTCGGTGATCCCCACCAAGCGCCGCCCGCCGGAACAGACGTCCTCGTAGAGGAGCACGTCGCTGAGCGTGCGCCCCGTGCGAAGCCCCCTTTCCTTGTCGAGCACCGCGCGGAGGAGCTGGTCGGTGCGCAGATGCCCCTTGAGGAGGATGTCCACTTCCCCCCCGCGGACCCGCGCGACCGCGGCGGCGGCCGCCTCCTCCGGCCCGGCGGCGGCGACAAAGGTCGCGCGCGCCGCGAGGGCGCCGAGGCCGAGCGCCTCCGCCTTGCCGCGGATCTTCTTCCCGTCGCCGACCAGCACCGCCTCGGCGATTCCCTGCTCCACGGCGAGGGAGATCGCGGTGAGGGCGACCTCATCGTCGGCGACCACGACGGCGACCCGCTTGGGGCCGGACTCCCGCGCCCGGAGGCGCAACTCCTCGAAAGTCCGCAGCGTATTGTCGGAACTCATCAAACACACCTCTCTCGTGGAATCGATTCGAGCCGGGGCCGGACGGTCGCACAGCGACCGCGCACCGGGGGCGTAAGGGTCCGGATCGCGGCCGCCCCATCGGATCGCGCCGGGCGACCCGGACCCTCACCGGGATGAAAGGAACGCCCCTAGGGCTAGCGTAGCAGGACCATCTTCCTCGTGGAAGTCCAACGTCCCGCGTCGAGCCGGCAGAAGTACACGCCCGACGGTGAAGGCGACCCGCCGCGCCCGCGCCCGTCCCAGAAGAAGGCGTGCCGGCCCGCCGGGTAGTCCCCGTCGGCGACGCGCGCCACGAGTCGGCCCGCCGCATCGAACACGCCGAGGCGCACCCGCGCCGGTTCCCGGAGCGTGAAGGCGATCTCCGTCGACGGGTTAAAGGGATTCGGCCGGTTCGGAAGAAGCGTGACCGGCGCGGCGGGCGCGCCGGCGCCGGCGAGGGCGACCTCCGTGTCCTCTTCGATGAGCGGGTCCAGGCACATGAAGCCGAGATAGGCGGCGATCCAGGCGTGGTCCATCGTGTCCGTGTCCGCCGGGTTCCCCTGAATCCCGCCGTCATCGTCGGTGTCGAAAGCGAGCAGGTAGTCGGTCAGCCACTGGTGGCGCGCTCCCCAATAGGGATCGCCGGTGGACCGTTGCACGCGCTTATGGCCGAGCGCGTACCAACCGTTCGCGGCGTTTTCCCAGTCGCCTGGATCGGCGACGGTGTCCATCAGCGTCGCGTAGGTTTCGACCCAGAGCGATTCCTCGCCCACGTTCACTCGGAAGTACGATTCGAGCAGGCCCCAGGCGACGGCCCCGCCGCTCACCGCCCACTCCTCGTTGCTCATGATCGCCGGGTCGGAGTCGACCCAACCCTTCACGCGGTTCGCCCGCTTCCAACCCCTGTACTTCCAGACCGAGTCCTCGCGCGCCTCGCCGTAGGCGTAGAGGTTCCCCGCGCCCCAGGCGAGCACGGGCGGGTTGACCAGATCGTAGAAGCCGGTCGTTCCCGGCCGCGACAGGTTATGGGTGGCGAGATAACTCGCGCAGGAGTCGACGTAAGAACGGTAAGTGGTGTCTCCGGTGACCTGCTCGTACTTATCCCCGCCCGCACCGCCCATCCGCAGTTGTAGATCCTATAGTAGCCGCCGATCAGGTCGTCTCCCCCTTCCTCATTATAGGCGGGGTGGTTCAGCACGTAGGTCCAAGAGGCGTCCAGATTGTCCATGTAGGTTGATTGGCCGGTCAGCTCGTAGTAACGGGTGAAGATCCAGATCGACTCGCTGGTGTTGTCGGTCTGGATCACCTCCATCATGTGCTCCGCCTCCCGGATGCCGCCGTAATGCGGACTCGCGATCTCCGTGACCTGCTTTCCTGCGATGAATGAGGCGACCAGGTCGTAATCGGCGAGAGGATTGCCGGAGAAACGGAAACCCTCCGCCGGCGGGAGAACCCGCGCCCCGGCGTCGAAGGACTCCCGGGCTCGGGCGGCGTCCTCCGGCGTCCAGGGAATGGTGGCGAAAACCGTCGAGACCGCGACAAGAAGGAGAAGGAGGAGTACGAAGAGACGCATGGCGCACCTCGCTTTCGGAAAGGGGGTTCCCATATGGGCGATCCGCGCGAAATCGGCCTCTTCAGTTTAACATGAAGGGCGCCCCGCGATCCAGAGGGCGCCCTGGGGACGCTACCACCCGGGGGTCCCGCCGGGGGATTCTCCGGTACCGGAAATCCTTTCACTCGCTACATTCATGAAAAGAGAATCCGGTACCGAAGGAGCACCATCCCCTCCGCCTCCTCCCCGGACGGACGGCGTGATCCTTCGAGGAGAAGGGGCGGGGGGCGACCCTCCCTTCCGCCGCCGGGCTCCCTCTCGGGGCCG
>JAFGGD010000018.1 GCA_016930695.1 Candidatus Eisenbacteria bacterium | reverse complement strand
TGATCCTTCGAGGAGAAGGGGCGGGCGACCTCCCTTCCACCGCCGGGCTCCCTCTCGGGGCCGTCTCGACTCGCCGGGCACCCACCGAAGCCCGCCTCCGTCGAGGGGATAGAAAACCCGCCCAGCATTAATCGGGGCGGGCGGAGGTGGGTCGGCGAGCGAGAAGAGGGAGGATGCGGAAGCATCCGGACCGTGCCCCGAAGGGAGACAGGTGGGGGAAGGAAACAGAACGATTCCGATAGCGATACCGATTCCAAGCGCCCCGGACTCCGAGAAGGATTACCCGTCCGTCCTCATTCCCCCACCGTGCCCCGAAGGGAGACCGGCGGGGGAAGGGACACGCGATCCGGGCTAGCGGAGGGGGTAGCCGAGGCTCTCCAGCGTGGCGCCCGCGGCGCTCCGAAAGCGCCGCCTCGCCCAGGGGGACATCGCGCGGCGCCACTTCTCGAGGCTTTTCGTGCGGGGCGGGTGAACGGCGAGTATCCTCTCGATCTCCGAGTCGGGGACCTCTTCTCCGAGGAACCGGAGGAGCCTGCCCAATTCCGCGCGGGGCTCCCGGACGAGCGTTTCGTAGCGGACCTCGATCATCCTCTCCGGGCCGAGACGCTCCCCCTCGCGCCGGAGAAGCTCCACCGACTCCCGCCAGGCGCGGGCACATCCCGCCGTGGTCCGCGGGATCCAAGTCTCCCGGCTGCTGCTGCGGCGGCGGAGAAGGGAAAGGGTCACGTCACGGCCGTCCCGCACCGAATGGACGAAGAGCGCACCGGGAAAAAGCGCATCGATCTCGGCGATCCAATAACGGTGGGTGGGGGTCTTCTCCACGACCCGGACCTTCCCCCGCTTCTCCAGCGCCGCGCGGAAGACGCCGGCGGCGAGGTCGCGGATCAGCCCGCGGAGCGTTTCCTCGTCCACCCAATCATCGAGCCAGCGCTCCCGCTCCCGGAGAAGCTTTTCGAGGTAAAGATTGAAGAGGTGGGTTTCTCCGCCCGAAGCGAGCCGCGGATGCTCGCCGAGAAGCCGCGTGAGCCAGGTCGTCCCCGAACGGGGGTGGCCGACCACGAAGATCGGGGGGTTTTCCAATGGGGGCATGATTCCTCTCCGCGGGGCGGTCAGCCTCGGGGGAACAGAAGCACGACGGCGTGCGCGGCGATCCCCTCGCCGGCCCCGATCGCCCCCATCCCCTCCGCCGTCTTCCCCTTGATCGAAACGCTCTCCGGCTCGACACCGAGCCGCTTCGCCAGGGCGGCGCGCATCGCCGAGGCGTGCGGCGCGATCCGCGGGCGCTCGGCGATCACGACCAGGTCCGCGTTCCCCACGCGATAGCCGCGCTCCCGCACCTTTTCCATCACCCGATCCAGCAGGTCCAGGCTCGAGGCGTTGCGATGCGCTTCGTCGTCATCCGGGAAAAAAAGGCCGATGTCACCGGCGCCGGCCGCGCCGAGAAGCGCGTCGATGAGCGCATGAACCGGCGCGTCCGCGTCGGAATGCCCCGCCAAACCCCGATCGAACGGGATGCGGACGCCGCCGAGCATCAGCGGCCGGCCGTCGACGAAACGGTGACTGTCGAAACCGATCCCGACCCGAGGCTCGCTCATCGCCTCACCTCCCGGAGGACCCACTCGGCGAGACGGAGGTCCTCTTCGACGGTGATCTTCCGGTTCCAACGATCCGCCTCGACGGGCACCACCGGTTCGCCGAGGCGCTCCACCAGCGACGCTTCGTCGGTCCCCTTCACGCCGTCCTCTTCGGCGGTCCGGAAGGCGCGTCGAAGGAGATCCGCGCGAAAGGCCTGCGGGGTCTGAGCCAGGCGGATCAAGTCCCTATCGAGAGTCGCCGTGACCCGGTCCCCGTCGATCCGCTTGACCGTCTCCACCGGCGCGGAGACGGTGAGCGCCGCGCCGTAACGCCGGGCCGCCTCGATCGCCTCTTCCGTCTCCCGCGCCGTGACGAGGGGGCGGGCGGCGTCGTGCACGACCACGATCGCCGTCCCCTCGGGGACGGCGGCCAGAGCGTTCCGGACCGAATCGAAACGCTCTTCCCCGCCCGCGACCACCGCGAGCAGTGGGGCGCCGTCCGGGACGAGGCGCCGGACCTCGTCCAGCCGGTCCGGCGGCGCGGCGACCACCAGGCCGCCGATGGACGGAGCCGCGGCGAGCGCATCGAGGGTGCGCGCCAGAATCGTCCGCCCCGCCAACTCGCGGAATGACTTGGGCGCGCCGGCGCCGAAACGCCGCCCCGCCCCGGCGGCGGGCACCACGGCGACGACTTCCGGAATGAGGAACCGGTCGCTCAAAATATTTCCAGCTTCAAGTATCGTTTGGGGTTCTTCTGGATGTCCCGGATCAGATCGTTCAGGTTCTGCGTGGTTTGGAGCAGCTCCTTGTAGAGCTTGTCGTCACGGGAGAGTTTCCCGAGCGTTCCCTGGCCGTGCTCGACGCGCTTCAGGATCAGCTCCAGCGATTCCGAGGCGCGTTCGAGCTTCTCCGTGGTCGAGTTCAGGCGAGCCATCGACGCGGCCAGGTCCACCGCGGAGGTGTCCACCAAATCCCGGTTGGCGACGAGCATGTCGTCCAACTCCTGCGCGACGCTTCGGAAGGAACCCATGGCGGCGCGCGTGTCGGCGCGGTTCTCCGCCAGAATCGCCTTCATCTCCAGCGAAACGTCCCGGAGAGCGATGATCGCCTCCTGGAGCGGCGGCGCCACGTCGTACTCCTGCAGCGTCTTTTCCACCCGGGCGACGATGGAGCCCATGTCCTCCAGCACCAAGCCGAGCTGCGCCATCGCCTCGGTGAGGCCGGGCGAATAGCCGCCGGGAACCACGCCGGTCAGGTCGAGGGGCTCGCCGGAATAACCGGGGATGATGGCGACGAACTTCTCCCCCATGATCCCCTGGTTCTCGATGCTGATCCGCGCGTCGGAATGGAGACTCACGTCCGGCCGCAGCCGGAGCGTGACGATCACCCCGCTCTCGGAGAGCCGGATATCCTCCACCGAACCGCGCTTCAGACCGGACACGGTGACGGGATCGCCGACGGAGAGCCCGCCCACTTCCCGGAAGGAGACCCGCACCTCCGGGCCCTTGGCGCCGATCTCCTTCTGGCCCAGGTAGATGACGCCGGCGACGAAAATAACGGTGGCCGTGAAGACCACCAATCCCACTTTCCATTCCAGGCCGCGTGAGGCCATGGTCCCCTCCGCTTGCTAGACCGTTCCGACCGGTCCCTCCGCCTCGCCCCGGATGAACTGCTGCACCACCGGGTCGCCGCTGTTCTTGGTCTCGTCGACGGCGCCCTCGAAGATGATCTTTCCCTCGTGAAGCATGGCGATCCGGTCCGCCACCTTATAGGCGCTGATCATGTCGTGGGTCACCGTGATCGAGGTGGCGTTCAGCCGGCTTTGCAGATTGCGGATCAACTCGTTGATCACGTCCGCCATGATCGGGTCGAGCCCCGTGGTCGGTTCGTCGTATAGAATGATCTCCGGGTCCATGGCGATGGCCCGGGCGAGGCCGACCCGCTTCCGCATCCCTCCGGACAGCTCGGAGGGCTTCTTGTCCACCGTGTGACCCATGCCGACCATCTTCAACCGCTCCATCACCCGCTCGTCGATCTCCGCCTTCGAGAGCCTGGTGTGCTCCGTCAGGCCGAGGCCGACGTTCTCGCCGACGGTGAGAGAATCGAAGAGGGCCGCGCCTTGAAAGAGCATACCAAAACGCTTGCGCAATTCATAAAGGGATTCGCTGCCCATTTCCGTGATCTCTTCCCCCTTGACCCGGATCGATCCGGCGTCGGGGCGGATCAGGCCGATCATGTGTTTCAGGAGGACGCTCTTCCCGCAACCGCTCGGTCCGATGATCACCAGAGACTCGCCGCTATGCACGTCCAGGTCCACCCCGCGGAGCACCTCCAGGGGACCGAAACACTTTTCCAGGCCGCGGATGCGGATGGTGGGATCGTTCCCGTTCACCGATGGACCCCGTTCCTCTCCAGAAAATCCTTGAGCTGATCGATGGGGAGCGCGAGCCCGATGCCGGCGTGGGGGGCGAGTTCCTCGGGAATCGTCTCCACCCAGCCGAGCAGATCCTCCCGCTCCAAGATCTGGCCCGGCACGCGGAGCTGGGATTTCATCATCCCCACCACCTCGCCCGTGCCGGCCCGGAAAAGCGGGCTGCCGCTGTTCCCCACGGCGATGGACGCGTCCACCTGGATCATCGGAATCCGCGGCGAGTCCGCCCGAACCCTCCAGTTCGGCTTGGCGGCGACGTGTCCCATGGTGAGCGTCGGCGTCACGTGGGCGTTCACCGTGTAGCCGAGGGGATAGCCGACGAAGCCGACCTCCTCGCCCACGCGCACGCCGTCGGATCGCCCGAGCCGCACCGGCGGCGGCGGCGCCTCTTCCATAAGGAGAAGCGCGGCGTCCACGTTCGGGTCCTCGGCGATCACCCGGGCGCGCACGTTTCTCTCCCCCTCCGGCGCCGGCATCGTCACCGTCACCGTCTCCCGTCCATGCACCAGGTGGGAACAGGTGAGCAGCCGACCCTCGCCGTCCACCGCGAAAGCGGTGCCGCAGTTCGCCCATCCGCCGGCGGTCTGATACCAAACCAGCACCACGCTGCGGGCGATCTCCTCCACCCGCCCGGGGAGATCGTCCGTGGCGGGGGGCGGCTCGGGGGGCGTCGCGACGGGGGCTTCGCGGAAACGGAGGAACAGGCCCGCGGCGAGCGCCCCCAGCGTCAGCAGAATCGCCACGACACGAGCGCCGGAGGAGACGCCCGCCACCACTTTCGTTTTAGGTGAAAACCACATTCAACAGGAACTCCGCCAGGATGTAGTCGGAAATCAGGATGAGCAGGCAAGAGGAAACCACCGCCCGGGTGGCCGCCTGGCCCACCCCTTCGGCGCCCCCCTCGGTGCGCAACCCGTAGTACACGCCCATCAGCGCGATCACCATGCCGAAGACGACCGACTTGATCAGGCCGATCCACGCGTCGCTCATCTTGAAAAAGATCTGTATGCCGTCCACGAACATATGCCCCGACATGCCGATCGAGCCGACGGCGGCGAAGTAGCCGCCCAGGAGGGCCAGGAAATCCGCGAAGATCACCACCACCGGGAGCATGATCGTGCCGGCCACGAACCGGGGAAGCGCGAGAAAACGGATCGAGTCGATGGCGAGCGATTCGAGGGCGTCCACCTGTTCGGTCACCTTCATAGTGCCGATCTCGGCCGCGATGGACGCGCCCACCCGGCCTCCCACCACGAGCCCGGTCAGCACCGGACCCAGCTCGAGGAGCACCGATTTCCCCACCACCGAGCCGACGTAGCGGAGAGGGATCCAGTCCTGAAACTGGTACGCCGCCTGCACCGCCGCGACGCCGCCCGTGAAGAGGCTCGTCACGATCACCAGCGGCATCGAGTTGATGCCCATCTCCTTCATCTGAACGAGGGTGAGCCGCACGGTTCGGTGCAGCTTGGGAAAGGAGCGGAGGATTTGGAAGAAGAGGATCGCCATGTCGCCGAGGTCGCAGACGGAGTTCACGACCAAGCGGCCCAGCCTGTTGATGTAGCCCAGCAATCCGTCGCCCCCCGCCGGTCTACTCGAGTTCATCCACCGGCTCGTCGAGCATCCGCGTGGTCACGCTCTCGAAGCGCGTGTAGTTCTTGATGAAGGTGAGATGCACCACTCCGAGCGGGCCGTTTCTCTGCTTGCCGACGATCAGCTCCGCCTTCCCTTCGTTTTCCGGCGTGTTGTCGTACACCTCGGGACGGTAGAGGAAAAGAACCACGTCCGCGTCCTGTTCGATCGCGCCGGACTCGCGGAGGTCGGAGAGCACGGGTCTGTGCTTCCCCGGACGGTTCTCCACGGCCCGAGAGAGCTGGGAAAGGGCGACCACCGGAACGCCGATCTCCTTGGCGAGCGCCTTCAGGGAGCGGGAGATTTGGGAGATCTCCTGCTGGCGGCTCTCGGTCCGCTTGTGGGAATCGATGAGCTGAAGATAGTCGATGATCACCAGGCCGAGACCGACCTCCTTGTGGAGGCGGCGCGCCCGGGAGCGCATCTCCAGCACGGTCAGGCTGGGGGTGTCGTCGATGTAGATCGGCGCCTCGGAGAGGAGGCTGGCCGCCTGAGTCAGATTCGGCCAATCCCGGTGCGGCACGTAGCCGTTGCGGAGGGCGTGGCTGTCCACGCGCGCCTCGGAGCAGAGGAGCCGGTGGACGAGCTGTTCCCTCGCCATCTCGAGACTGAAGACCGCCACCGGTTGTTTGCCGTCGATCGCCACGTTCTGCGCCACGTTGAGGCAGAAGGCGGTCTTCCCCATGGAGGGGCGGCCGGCGACGATGATGAGATCGCTCCTCTGAAAACCGGTGAGAAGAGAATCGAGGTCGGGGTAGCCGGAGAGAATGCCGGTGCGGCCGCGCTCGCCGTGGGCCACCGCCTGCGCCTCCGCGAAGACCGGCTTCACCACGTTCCGGATCGGCTCGAAGCCGCGCGTGATCCGGCTCTCGGAGATGTCGAAGATCGACTGCTCCGCGCGGTCGAGCAGCTCCTGCACGTCGCCGCCCCCTTCGTAACCCTGCTGCACGATCTCCGTACCGGTTCGGATGAGGCGGCGGAGGATCGACTTCTCCAGCACCAGCCCGCTGTGGTAAGTCACGTTCGCGCTGGTCGCCACCTCGTCGAGGAGCGACGAAAGGTAGAGCCGTCCGCCCGCTTCATCGAGAGTGCCGGCGCGTTTCATCTCGTCCGCGATGGTGATCAGGTCGATCGCCTCGTTCCTCTCGTAGAGGGAGATGGCGGCGTCGAAGATTTTGCGGTGCGCGTCACGGTAGAACGCGCCCGAGTCCAAAAAATCGAGGACGCGGGTGATCGCCTCCCCGTCGAGAAGGACGGCGCCCAGGACCGCCCGCTCCGCTTCGATCGCCTGCGGAGGGACCCGGTCGTAGGCGTCGGCCTTCCTCGCCGATTTCGCCGGCTGCGCCATATGCTCCTTCATTCCGCCGGCCGGGCCGGCCGTATTTCGCGATACGCGTCGCGGAGCATCTGGAAATCCTCCCAGACCGGACGCTTGTATTGCGGGTTGCGAAGACACGCGGAGGGGTGATAGGTGCAGAGCAGCCGCATCCCCTCCCAATCGTGCCAGCGGCCCCGGAGCCTGCCGAGCGGGTCGGGCCGCTGCAGCAGGGTCTGGGCGGCGAATCGTCCCAGGCAACAGATCAACTCGGGGCGGACGCACTCGATCTGCCGCATGAGGAAGGGCAGACAGGTGACGATCTCCTCCGCCTCCGGGTCCCGGTTGCCGGGCGGTCGGCATTTTACCACATTCGTGATGTAGACCTCATCCCGGCGGATGCCCGCGGCGGCGAAGATCTTGTCGAGAAGCTGGCCGGAACGCCCGACGAAGGGACGCCCGATCCGGTCTTCGTCGGCGCCGGGCGCCTCGCCTACGAAAAGGATGCCCGCGCGCGGGTCGCCGTCGCCGAAAACGAGGTGGGTGCGGCGTTCGTGAAGGGGGCAGCGCGCGCAGTCGCCCAGTTCCTCCCGGACGGCGTCCAGCCCGCCCTTCCCGGCGGCGGGTTCCGCCTCCGCCGCGCCGCCGCGCGTCACGATCGGGTCCGGATAACCGAACTCCACCTGCTGCCGCGCCCAGCGGCGCAACAGATCGACGGCGCTCTCTTCCATCGTTTCACTCCGCGTGCGCGCGTGGGATCGGCGCGGCGCGCCGGGCTACCCGGCGTTCGCGTTCCTGAGCAGATAGGCGACCCGGTCCATGATCCGTTCGGCGAGGACGTCCTTCGATGAGAGGGGGACCTCCTCGCGGAAGCCGTCCTTCCCGATCAGGATCGCCTCGGTGGAGTCCTTGCCGATCCCTCCTTCCGGCACCTCGGGGCGGTTGGCGACGATCAGGTCGAGTCCCTTCCTCTCCAGCTTCTCCCGCGCGCGCTGCTCCTCCTCGTTCATCTCGAGGGCGAAACCGACCAGCACGCGGATCGAGCCGCGCGAGCCGGAGAGCGCCGCGAGGATGTCCCGGGTCGGCTCCAGCTCGAGGGTGCGCGGACCGGATCTCTTCACCTTCTCCGTCTCCACCTTTTTGGGCCGGTAGTCGCCCACCGCCGCCGCCATCACCACCACGTCGCAGGAGGGGCCGATGTCGAGGGTCGCCTTCGTCATCCGTTCCGCCGTAGGCGTGTCCACGAGCCAGATCCCCTCCGGCGGCGGCACGGAGAGGGCGCCGGAGAGAAAGACGACCTCCGCGCCCCGGCGCAGGCCCGCGCGGGCGAGGGCGACACCCATCCGCCCGCTGGAGCGGTTGGTGATCACCCGCACCGGATCGATCGGCTCCTCGGTGCGGCCGGCGGTGATCAGGATCTTCTTCCCCGCCAGCTCACCGTCGGGGGAGAGAATATCGGTGACGAAGCGGACGATCCTCTCCGGCGACGCGAGCCGCCCCACCCCTTCATACCCGCAGGCCAGCTCTCCCTCGTCGGGGTCGACGATGTGCACGCCGTCCCTGCGGAGACGCTCCTCGTTCCTCTGCGTGGCCGGGTGAAGCCACATGAACTTGTTCATCGCCGGCGCGACCACCACCGGGCAGGTGGCGGCGAGATAGGCGGTGGTGAGCAGATCGTCGGCGACGCCGGCGGCCATCTTGGCCATCACGTTCGCGGTGGCCGGCGCCACGAGAAAGAGATCGGCGTCCTGGGCGAGGGCGATGTGGATCGGCCGCGACTCCGGACCGAAGGGAACGGCGGGGCGAAAGGCGCGCTCGTCCTCCCACAGGTCGCAGGCCGCCTTGCGTCCGGTGATCGCCTCGAAGCTCTCGGGCCGCACAAGGCGCGCCGCGTCCTTGGTCAGCACGGCCTGGCAGAGCGCCCCCTCCTTCACGAGAAGGCGCGCCGTCTCGAGAGCCTTGTAAGCCGCCACGCCTCCGGTGACGCCGATCAGGATCTTCTTCCCGCTAATCCGCAAAAGAGTTTTCCTCGTCCGTAAAGGGCACCTCTACGTTGAGCGGCTCGACCCGCCCGTCGCGGACCCACTCCACTTCGTCGCCCATGACGGCCCGGAGCGCTTCGGTGGTCACCTTGGCGTCCCCTTCCATGCCGCGGAGGAAACGCAGCCGGTTCAGGCGGCGGGCCTCCTGGGCGGCCAGAACGACCCGATCGTACACGGTCGCCTCGTCCTCCGGCCCACACTGTTTCTTTTCTTCGTTCAAGAAGGATCTCCTTGTTTCCGTTCCGGCCGGCCCGAATCGCCGGTCGCGTCTTTCAGCCTGGCGCTTCGCCAACGCTCGGCCCGCACGATGGCGCGGATCGTCTCGATGGCGGCGTCCAGGTCGTCGTTGATCACGATATAGTCGAACTCGAACTTGCGCCGCATCTCCACGCGGGCGTCCTCGATCCGTCTTCGGATTCGAGTCTCTTCTTCGGTGCCGCGCCCCCGGAGCCGCTTCTCCATCACCTCCACGGAGGGGGGGACGATGAAGACGCCGACCGCGCCGGGATAGCGCGCGCGGATCTGCTCGCTCCCCTGCACGTCGATATCGAGGACCACCGTTTCACCGAGGGCCGTCGGCCCGTCGATCTCGGCGCGGGGCGTCCCGTAGTAGTCGCCGTGCACCAGCGCCCACTCGGCGTAGGCGTCCTCCTCGATGCGGCGGCGGAAGGCCGCCTCACCGAGAAAGTGGTAATCCACCCCGTCCCGCTCGCTTCCGCGGATCGGGCGCGATGTGTCGGAGACGGAGAAACGAAGCCCCTCTTCCCGCTCCACGAGCACCCGCGCGAGCGTCGTCTTTCCGGCGCCGGAGGGCCCGGCGATCACCAGGGGGAATCCGCTCTTCCGCTCGACCATGGTTACTCCAGGTTCTGCACCTGTTCCCGGAGCCGCTCCACCTCCTCCTTGAGGCCGACCACCTCGCGGGCGATCTCCGCGTCGTTCACCTTGGACCCGACGGTGTTGATCTCACGGTGCAGCTCCTGGAGGAGGAAATTCAGCTTCCGTCCCACCGGCCCGCCCTCGCTCATAAAGACGAGGAACTGATCCAGGTGGGAGCGGGCGCGGACGATCTCTTCGGTCGTGTCGAGACGGTCGGCGAGGAACGCGGCCTCGTTCGCCATCCGCTCCTCGCTGACCGCCGTGCCTTCGAGGATCTTCTCGATGCGGGCGCGCAGGTCGGCGGCGGCGCGCCCCGGCCGGCCGGTGGAACGGCGCTCCACACGCTGGAGAGCGGCGCGGATCGCGCGAATTCTCGCGCGCAGATCCTTCTCCAATGTCCGCCCTTCGCGCCGGCGCATGCGGATCATGTTGTCGAGCGCCCTGCCGATCCCCTTCTCGACGAGAGGCCACAGCTCCTTCTCGCGGATCTCCCGGGTGCGGCGCACCATCACGTCGGGAAGGCGGAGGATCGTGTCCAGATCCGCCTCTCCCGGGACGTTGTATTTCTTCTTCAGCCTCCGGGCCAGATCGAGATAGGCGCGGATGCGCGCCTCGTCCGGTTCGAGCGTCTCCATGCCGTCCCGGCTGTTCAGCTCCACCGTGAGGGAAACGCGTCCTCTGTCGAGCCTGGCCTGCAACAACTCCCGCACGCGCTGCTCCGAGGAGAGAAGCGGGCCGGGGAGCCGGATCGACGGCTCGAGGTACCGGTGATTGACCGAACGAATCTCGACGGATACGGAAAGGCCGGAGACTCTCGTTTCCCAAAGGCCGTAGCCGGTCATGCTGGAAACGGGCATGGGTGACTCCTGTTTTCGAGGGGCTTTATGATACCTTATGCGCAGGGTGCGAGTCAACCGCGCTCGATTCGGCGGCGCAGGCATATTTTACGGCGACGCAAGCGGTTAGAAAGGAAGCCATGAACGCCCCTGCTCTGTACCTTTTGGCGCGCGCCCTGGGCGGAAGGCTCAGCGGCTCCGCGTTCCGTTACGCCCTCCAGGCGGACGGAATCGACGGTCCGGCGCCGGTTTACCTTCTTCGCTTCGAACTCCCCGCCGGGACGCTCGCCCTCTCGCTCCGGCCGGGCGCGCCGGCGGCGGCCCTTCTCGCCAAGGGGGAGAGCCCCGCGGGATCCCGGACTCCCGCGGCGAATCGTCTCGACGATTTTTTCGGGGGTGGGCGCGTCGTGAGCGTCACCACGCCGGGCGTGGACCGTTCCTTCACCCTCGAATGCGAGGACGGTAAAGCGCTCCGCGCGGAACTGTTCGGCGGACGGCCGCGGCTGACGGCGCTGGACGAGACCGGCCGCGCGCTCTTCACGCTCCCGGAGGGAACGCGCGCCGGGAGTGCGCCGGGAGCCGCCGCGCCGCCGCTCCCCGGCATGGACCGCCCGGACCCTCTCACCTTCGACCCGGAGAGCATCACCGCCGAAGACGCGGCGCCGGACGGGATCGGCGCCTTCCTGAGAAGGGCGACGCGGGGGATGCCGCAGGAGTGGGCGGAGGAGGTCGCCGCGGCGATCCCCGCGGAGGGCGCGCCGGAGGAGAGACGGCGAGCGGCGGTCGAGGCGTGGCGCGATCTGGCGGACGCGCTTCGCGGCGGCGGCTCGGCGGGCGTCTTTCTCTATGAAAGAAAAGGGCGGCCTCTCCTTTCGGCGGTTCCCCTTCCGCGGACCGGCGGCGAGGGAAGAGCCTTCGCGTCGATCGAGGAGGGGGCGGCGGCGCTCTGGCGGGAGACGGAAGGAGCGAGCCGCGGGGTGGAAGCGCTCGGCCGCGTGCGCGCGGCGGTTACCGCGGAGAGAAAGAAGCTCCGCCGGCTGCTGGAGAACCTGGAGAGGGAGCTGGCCGTGGCGGAGCGCCACCCGGAGGCGCGGCGGCGCGGCGAGATACTGAGCATCCACTTCCAACGTCTGGAGAGGGGGATGGACCGTGTGAGCCTCCCCGATCCCTACGAGGGCGGGGAGATCGAGATCGACCTCGATCCCAAGAAGGGGCCGCGGGAGAACATCGAGAGGTGGTTCCGGGCGGCGCGGAAGGGAGAGAGGGCGACGCCGATCCTGCGGCGGCGCGTGGAGGATGCGAAGGGGAAACTCGCCGAGGCGGAGGCGCTGATCGCGGAGACGGAAGACGCGGTGGACGAGGCGGACGCGGAGCGCCTTCTCGCGCGGGCCCGTCCCCTCCTCGGCGAAGAACGCCCCGAAAAGGCGTGGGAGAAGCGGGCGCGCCGGCCGAAGGAGAGGAAGCTGCCGATCCGTCCCCGCGAGTACGCCCTCGCCGGAGGCTACACCGCCCTCGTCGGCCGCGACAACAAGGAGAACGACCTTTTAACGATGAAGTTCGCCCGTCCGGGCGATCTGTTTTTGCACGCGGGGCAATCCCCCGGCTCCCACGTTATTCTCCTTCGGGACGACCCCAAGAAGCCGGTGCCGTCGGAGACGCTCCTGCAGGCGGCGGCGCTCGCCGCGCACTACTCGCGTGCGCGCCACGCGTCGAAAGTGCCGGTGATCTATACGGAGAGGCGCTACGTGAGAAAGCCGAAAGGAGCCCCTCCGGGGCGGGTCTCCTGCGAGCGGGAGAAGACTCTCTTCGTCGAACCGGGGCTGCCGGCCGGGGATTCGTGATCTTGTCCGGCGGAAGGGAAACGCGCGCCACGGATCCCGACGCAGACCGGTCCCGGCGCTTACTCGCCCGCTTTCGCCGCCGTGTCCGCCGGAGCGTCGCCGAATGAGGCGCTCATCAGCACCTGCACCGCCTTCCCTTTCTCCGTGAAGGGAATCGGCCGGGAAGATGCGTCCTCCCCCTCGCGCCCATAGAAGAAGGAGTGCGGCGCGCGCCTCCGCCCCGGCGCCGGCCGGTCCGTGGCGAGACTCGGGATCACCCCCTTCGTCCAGGAGGCGACAAGAGCGACGCGGTCCGCTTCGATGGAGCCGAATCCGCCGTAGTGGTTCCATCCTTCCATCGGCAGCGAACTCTCGATCGAACCGAGCGGCTCACCCTTCGGCGCGCCCTTGGCGTCCACTTCGTAGAGATCATAGGAAACGGTGTAGCCCCAGCCGGGGACGGTGTGGCGCCAGTACCACCAGAAGGAGTCGTGGTGGATCGCCGTGCCCGGCTTCTTGCCGCATTCGGCCGGGAGATCGAAGACCACGCCGGCCCGATCGCCCGCGAGCCAACCGGACCAGATCCAGATGCTCGCCGCTTCGGGCTCGTAATAGAGAATGGAGCAGAACCCGGCGGCGGCGCCGGCGCCGGGACGACCGGCCGAGTCGGCCACCGCCTCATGGGGGCGGGGCACCTCGGCGCGGACCGCTCCGGCCGCGAGAAGGATCACGGCCGACAGAAAAACGGTACGCTTCACCTCGTTACCCTCCGCTTCGTCTCGTGGAGTCCAAAGGGGACGTGGTAAAGCGTACCGTCTCTTTTTATTTTCGGCAACCGAGCCGCCGCGGCTTCACTCCTACTTGAACAGAGCCTTGATCGATCCCCAGGAGGCGGGCTCGGTCGCTGTGGTCTGGCAGTCGAACTCGGCGTCCATCAGTATGTTGCACGGTCCGTAGGAATCCTCGAGTAGAAGCGGAGGACAGTACATTGTTCTCTGCGGATTCCCGAAGAAAAAGCTGTGGGCGACCGGCTCGGGCGCGCAACCGACGTTGTGATTCATGATCGCGCGATCCGTATTCAATCGGGGTAGTGTTACTTGGTCCCAGGATACGGCGAGCAGGATACGGTCCGCATCGAAGTCGCCGAAGCCGGGCATGAGATTCCAGTTCTCCACGGGATCGCTGTGATACTCCGCGAGAGGCTCGCCGACGATGCAGTTGGATTGGTCCACTTCGTATATGCGGTAAGTGACCTCGGAGAATCCGCGGCCGGGCATGGTGTGTCGCCAGCGCCACCAGATTTTCGTGTTCGAACAGGGGGTGTCCGTTGAATGCCCGCAATCTTGCGGAAGATCGAAAATGACTCCCGCGATGTCGCCCGCTGCCCATCCACTCCAAGTCCAGGCCCATCCCGAGCAGACGTTGTAATGGACGATCGAACATAGCCCCCGCGCGCCTCCGTCCCCGTGCGGGAAGATCTCTTCATGGATCGCCTGCGCCGGACGGGGCATGTCCGCCGAGGCGAAGGCGGCGAGTACGGCCAACATCAAAACGGCAATAACCAATCGTCTCACAATCGGCTCCTTCCCCCGTTCGTTCTTCCTCCTACTTGAACAACCGCTTGACGTCCCCCCATGAAATACTCGCATCGGGAACGGACGTTTGGACGCAATCGAAATTCGCCTTCATCAGGATGTTGCAGGGTCCGGCCGGGTCGGTGATGGCGACGGGTGGGCAGTAGAGACCTTCCTGCAAGTTGCCGAAATTAAAGCTACGCGGCACCGTGGGGCCCGATCCGCAGCCGGCCAGGATGTTTTCATACGTGTTGTCGGTAGTCAGATAGGGTCCCAAAGCGTTGATGAAACACGCAGCCAACACGATACGGTCCGCGTCGAATTCCCCCAACTCGTCCAGGTGATTCCATCCCTCTCCGGGATCCACGTTCATCGTCAGCAGGGGAGGGTTCAGGATGCAATCGTTCTCGTCCAACTCGTAGACCCGAAAACTGATGTCGTATTGAGATCGATTTGGAGTGGTGTGCCGCCAGTACCACCACATATCGGTGCAGGTGCAACTCGCTCCGGGTATCTTGCCGCAATCAGCGGGAAGATCCAGGATCACGCCCACCACATCCCGGGGGGACCATCCCGTCCAGGACCACGTCCTGTCGGAACAGAGGTCATAGAATTGTGTCTGACACAACCCATCCCGCGCATCGCCGTCCAAGGGGGAAAAGATCTCCTCCGAGCGGAGCCGGTACGGCTCTTCTCCGAAGGCGGCGGAAGAAAGGAAAAGAAGGGCGACAAGGGAGAAGAGGGTGGGGCGCATGGGATTACCTCCCGTGGTTTCAACGCCGAAAACGCGGATCGCGCGTCGATCCGCCGGGGAGGGCGGGAACGTTCATAGATTACCGTAAAGCAATTCGATTGTCAATGTTTTTGATTACAGCAACTTGGATCGATCTCGCGCCGAATCGCTCCGCCCGTGCGTGATGTGGTAGGATCGAGGCGGCCCCATTCGTCGGGGAAAGGAGGACGCCGATGATACGAAACCGAAAAGCCCCCCTCGTTCTGTTGCTCCTTCTCGCGCTCCTCTCGGGATGCGCCCATTATTCCGCCCTGGAAACCGACCGGGCGATCGAAATCCCGAAAGAGAGCATCATCTACGACGACGGCGACACCATCACCTTCGGCGACATTACAATCCGTGTGCTCGGCATCGACACGCCGGAGATCGCCCACCCGGAGCACGGTTTCCACGAGGACCAGCCCTACGGGCGTGAGGCGGCCGCGCGCGCGGAGGAACTGATCCGCGCCGCGAAGAGAGTGACGTACCTCCCCTATCAGAACGACCACTACGGTCGCCTTCTCGCCCACCTCTTCATCGACGGCGATCTGCTCGGTGTAACACTGATCGAGGAGGGGCTCGCCTACGAGACGGTCTCCCACTACGGCGACAACGGCTTCCCGGAAATCGCCGCGGCGCTCCTCGCGGCGGCGGAGCGGGCGCCGGAACCCCGCTTCATTCCGCCCCATGAGTGGCGACAGGAACACCGGAAAGAACCGGCGGGGGATTGACTCCCGTCCGCCCTCCTTCCCGGACCGTGCCCCGAAGGGAGAGCCGGGGGGGGAAGGAAAGGCACCCTCTCCCTCTCCCACCATCCCCTCCGCCTCCTCCTCGGACGGGCGGCGTGATCCTTCGAGGAGAAGGGGCGCGGGGCGACCTCCCTTCCACCGCCGGGCTCCCTCTCGGGGCCGTCTCGACTCGCCGGGCACCCACCGGAGCCCGCCTCCGTCGAGGGGAGAAATGAATCTGTCGAGCTTTAACGGGGCGGGCGGAGGTGGGTCGGCGAGCGAGAAGAGGGAGGATGCGGAAGCATCCGGACCGTGCC